>JALAGW010000188.1 GCA_022712235.1 Brevundimonas sp.
CCCGTCACCTGATGGACTCGACGGGCCAGTTCCTTGACGATCTCCGATCCAGCGCGGCCGCTGGCGCCGAGGACTGTGACTTTCATGGCGATCTCTCCTGTAGGTTACCAATGGGAACCAGGTGTGCTATAGGAAGCAACCATGCAAGAAGGCACCGAAACCTCATCTGGTCACCCGGCGGAAACCGCTCCGGCGTTCTGGCGCGGCGACGTCTATGCCGCCAACTGTCCGACGCGGTTGCTGCTCGACCGCATCGCCGACAAGTGGACTGTTCTGCTTCTGACCACGCTGGCGGACGGCCCTATGCGCTTTAACGCCCTGAAGCGGCGCATCGAGGGGGTGTCGCAGAAGATGCTCAGCCAGACCCTGCGCCAGATGGAGCGAGACGGCCTGGCGACGCGCTCGGTCGAAGCGACGGTGCCCGTCTCCGTCACCTATGCGATCACCCCGCTGGGGCGGACCCTGGTCCTGGCCCTGCAGCCGGTGATCGACTGGGCCGAGACCCGGATGCCGGAGGTGGAGCAGGCTCAGGCGGCCTATGATCGACGGGCGGTCTAGGCGGCCTGGAAGTCGCGCTGGGCCTTCATCATCTCGGTAATCAGAACCTTTTCCTTGTCGTCCAGATAGGGGTTCCAGACGTCGAAGATCAGGATGACGCGCAGGTCGTCCGCGTCGTTCCAGGCCTCATGTTCGATGGTGTCGTCGAACACCCAGGCCTTGCCCATCTCCCAGGAGCGGGTCGTATTGCCGACCCGGAACCGGGCGGGACCGGGCAGGATGATCGGCAGGTGGGCGAGCAGGCGGACGTTTGATGATCCTGTGTGCGCCGGGATGTGGGTGTGCGGCTGCAGGGCCGAGAACATGGCGGTCGGCGCGAAGCTGTCCTGATCGGCCATCGGCAGGCTTTCCAGCAGGGCGGCGGTGCGCGGACAGCGGGCGCAGACGGCGTCCTGACGGCGGCCGTCCTTCCACAGGAACAGCGAGCTCCATTTCCGGGAGTGGTTCAACTCGCCCCACTGATTGACCGGGGCGCCCTTGGGGTAGGCGATGTAGGGCGAGAACTCGTCCATGGCCGTATCGAGCAGGCTGGCGAGTTCTTCCTGGATGACGGGCGTGGCCTCCTCCAGCGTGGACAGCCAGGGAAACAGGCTGCGATCGTAAAAGGGAATTACGGGAAGACGCGGATAGTTCAGCAACAGCGGCTGTTGTTTCGGCGGCTGGATAAGTCCGGCGTAGATCTCCAGGCCCTCGTCGAACCGGTCCAGCGCGGCTTCGCCTACGTCCGCGCGCAATCCCGCCAGACGCTGACGCATGAAGTCGCCCAGAGCCTTGGCATGCTGATCAATCATGCGGGCGGCGTAGTCCATCTGGGCGACGACGGCGGGTGGGCAGGCGGCGCGCGGCGGGGCGATCTTCAACGCATTGCGATAGACCTCGACCGCCGCCTTGGGCCGGTCGATCTTCTCCAGCATGGCGCCTTTGGCCAGCAGGGCGGTGAAGTCATAGGGCTTCATGTCCAGCGCCTCGTCCAGCACGATCAGCGAGGCGTGGAAATCACCCAGAAGACGAAGCGCGACGGCCCTGTTTAACGTGGCGTTGTGAGTCCGCCCCAGGGCGTCCGCCTGGTCCAGGAGGATCAGGGCCTGGTCAGGGGCGCGCCGAGCCAAGGCCTGGCTGGCCTGGATCAGAAGTTGTTCCTGAGCAGGGCTGTGGTCGGGCATGCACGCTCCCCAATGCGAACACAAGCATGAACTGCATGTAATGTTGCGCTGCGGCCGGCGACGTCAACGGGGATTGTGGGAAACCATGATTTCCGTATGCGGACGACTTGACGGCTGGGGGGAAATTCCGGTCTTGGGGCGGCTGTCGCCGTGCGCGGCCCTTTCGGAGACGACTGATGCTGAGCTGGTTCCAGGCCCTGCTGCCCAAGGAAGACAACTTCTTCCGCCTGTTTGACGCCCACGCCGCCACTCTGGTGAAGGGCGCCGAGGCCCTGCGCGGCATGCTGGACGGCGGCGAGGCCACGCCCGACTGGTGCCAGAAGATCGTCGATCACGAGCATGAGGCCGACGAGGTCGCGCGCGAGGTTCTGTTCGCCGTGCGCCGCAGCTTCATCACGCCGTTCGACCGTTCGGACATTCGCGGTCTGACCAACTCGCTGGACGACACCATCGACCAGATGCAGAAGACGGCCAAGGTCGTCACCCTGTATGAAATGCGTGACTTCGCCCCCAAGATGCGCGAGCTGGCGGACATCGCGGTCCAGTGCGGCGCCCTGACGGCCGAGGCGGTGTCCCTGCTGCCGGCCATGCGCAAGAACCACGACCGTCTGAACGAACTGACCGAGCAGATCGCTCGCCTGGAGAGCCAGAGCGACACCCTCTACGACGAGGGCATGAAGGCCCTCTATGAGCTGCATCGGCACGACATGACCGGCGGCAATACGCTGTGGTTCATCATCGGCGGCGAGGTCTATGACCATCTCGAGAAGATCATCGATCGCTTCGAGGATGTGGCGAACCGCATCAACGGCGTCCTGGTCGAGCACCTGTAGGGTCCGATGGATCACGCCCTCCTGATCCTGGTCTTCCTGATCGGCGTCGCCCTGCTGTTCGACTTCCTGAACGGTCTGCACGACGCGGCCAATTCGATCGCCACCATCGTCGCGACGCGGGTTCTGCCGCCGATCTATGCGGTCGGCTGGGCGGCCTTCTTCAACTTCATCGCCTTCCTCTTCTTCGGCCTGCACGTGGCCGACACGATCGGGCGAGGGATCATCTCGCCCGACGTGATTTCGGATCAGGTCATCTTCGGCGCCCTGATGGGGGCGATCAGCTGGAACGTCATCACCTGGATCGCGGGCATTCCGTCGTCCAGCTCGCACGCCCTGGTCGGCGGCCTGCTGGGCGCGGGCGTCGCCAAGGCGGGAACCAGCGCCGTGGTGATCGCGGGCGTGCTCAAGACGGTGGGCGCCATCTTCATGTCGCCGGCCATCGGCTTCCTGTTGGCGCTTCTGTTGGTGCTGATCGTGTCCTGGCTGTTCGCCAAGGCCAATCCCGCCTTCGCGGATCGCGTGTTCCGCGGACTGCAGTTCGTCTCGGCTTCGGCCTATTCCCTGGGCCACGGCGGCAATGACGCGCAGAAGACCATGGGGATCATCGCCATCCTGCTCTATTCGCGTGGGATGCTGGGCGGCGAGTTCCACGTGCCCTTCTGGGTGGTCATCACCTGTCAGGCGGCCATCGCCCTGGGCACCCTGTTCGGTGGCTGGAAGATCGTCCACACCATGGGCTCGCGCATCACGCGCCTGAGCCCGCAACAGGGCTTCTGCGCCGAGACGGGCGGGGCCATCACCCTGTTCGCCGCGACCAGCCTGGGCATCCCCGTCTCGACCACCCACACCATCACCGGCGCCATCGTCGGCGTGGGCGCGGCCAAGCGCGTCTCGGCCGTCCGCTGGAGCGTGGCGCGCAGTATCGTCACCGCCTGGTTCATCACCATGCCCGCCGCCGCCGCCATCGGCGCGATCTTCTACTTCGTCGGCGGCCTGTTCCTGACCTGATGACCGCTCCGGCCCGAACAGAGACCTCCGAGAACCGTCAGGTCGCGGCCCTGCCGTGGCGGACGGGGGATAACGGCGTGGAGGTGATGATGATCACCTCGCGCGAGACGCGCCGCTGGGTCATTCCCAAGGGCGGCCGCATGGTCGGCAAGACCGATCCCCAGGCGGCGGCCCAGGAAGCCTATGAGGAGGCGGGCGTCCAGGGCGAGACCCTGGGAGCGCCCATCGGCCATTTCCGCTATGGCAAGCGGCTGAAGACGGGGGCTGTTCAGGCCTGCGTCGTGGCCGTCTATCCGCTCGAAGTCCTGATCCAGTTGGGCGCCTGGCCCGAGGACCAGCAGCGCCAGCGCCGCTGGATGCCCCAGGCCGAGGCGGCGGATGCGGTGCATGAAGACGATCTGGGTGATTTGATCCGGAAGTTCCGTCCGGCGACCTGAAGTGGGGCATTGGTTTCGACAGGCTTGTGGGGAACGTCGTTTTCTGAGCCTATTCCCGCTTTCTGGAGGGGCCATGCCTAGACTCAATCTGATCCTGGCGGCGGGCGTATGGCTTGCGGCCGGGGCGGCGCACGCCGAAAGCGCAGCCAGCGCTCTGCCGGTGTCAGCCCCCATGCTTCAGGCCGCGCAAAGCGACCCGCGCCCTGCGCTGGCGGAAAGACTTGTCGCTCTGTCGCTGAACGGGATGGACAAGGTTTTGCAGACCTCGATCGATCTTGGGTCCAGAACCTCAATGAGGACCTTCCCGAGGAACAGGCCCGCTGGTTGCGGCGAAATACAGCCCCCATCCTGCAAAGCCATATGCGCCCGATGATCGCCGCGATGGCGGCGGCCTATGCGGAACAGTTCACCGAGGCGGAGTTGAATGCGATGATCGCCTTCTACGATACGCCGATCGGCCAGAGCGTTGCACGCAAGCAACTGGAAGTGGGGCTTGGTCTGGAGGCCGAGGTGCAGAAGTTCGAGGTCGCCTTCATGACCGACCTCATGACCAAGTTCTGCGCTCAGTTCGATTGTGAAGGCGAGCCATCCAAACAAACGTCCACGGCTAAACCGAACCGCCATTGATTTCCTCGCTCAGCCCTGTATAGAGCGCGGCTTCTCGTCATGGCTTCGGCCGTGGCGGAGCCTGTCCGAGAACTTCGGGACGTGGGGGCCGCCCGCGTCATAATCGTCAGAGAGCCTTCTGACGCCGTGGGGAGATGGGGATGCAAAGACCTTTTGCTCTGCCGTTCGCGGCGGGCGGGCCTGCTTCCTTCGGACAATAAGACCGGCCTGAACGCTGTGCAGCGATGCATGGCGCTTAAGCCAAATCCGTCGTCGGGAATAAGCCCGGCGGCGAATACCGAACTGGAGACCGCAATGGACCGCGCACAAAAAGCCGAGTCGATCGAATCGCTGAAGAGCGTGTTCGCCGACGCGGGCGCCGTGGTCGTGACCCACAACCTGGGTCTGACCGTTGCGGAGATGGAAGACCTGCGTGGTCGCCTTCGTAAAGAAGGCGGCGCGTTCAAGGTGGTGAAAAACCGTCTGGCGCTGAAGGCGCTGGGCGTCGAGGAAGGCAGCGAGTACCACGACCTGTTCAAGGGTCCCGTGGGCATCGCATACGCCGCCGACCCCGTCACTGCTGCGAAGGTCGCGGCTGAATTCGCCAAGGGCAACGACAAGTTCAAGCTCATCGGCGGCTTCATGGGCGACAAGGTGCTGGACGCTGCTGGCGTCGACGCCCTGTCCAAGCTGCCGTCGCTGGACCAACTGCGTGGCAAGCTGATCGGCCTGCTGCAAGCCCCGGCGACCAAGGTCGCTGGCGTTCTGCAAGCGCCCGCCGGCCAACTGGCTCGCGTCTTCAACGCCTACGCGACCAAAGACGCCGCCTAAGCCTCGTCATCTCTGCATACCTCTCTGAACCTCATCCTACCGAAGGAAGACTAACATGGCTGATCTCGCCAAAATCGTTGAAGAACTGTCGGCTCTGACCGTCCTGGAAGCCGCTGAACTGTCGAAGCTGCTGGAAGACAAGTGGGGCGTCTCGGCCGCCGCTCCGGTCGCCGTCGCCGCTGTCGCCGCTGGCGGTGGTGAAGCCGCTCCGGCTGGCGAAGAGCAAACCGAGTTCACCGTCGTCCTGGTTGACGGCGGCGACAAGAAGATCAACGTGATCAAGGAAGTCCGCGGCGTCCGCACCGACCTGGGTCTGAAGGAAGCCAAGGACCTGGTCGAAGGCGCTCCGCAGAACGTCGTCGAGAACGTCTCGAAGCAAGTCGCCGAAGAGCTGAAGAAGAAGCTCGAAGAAGCCGGCGCCAAGATCCAGATCAAGTAAGATCGGATTTTGCGCTTCGGCCCTCGGGCCGAGGCTCAGACTTCAAGGAACGGGCCGGAGGGAAAC
>JALAGW010000189.1 GCA_022712235.1 Brevundimonas sp.
CCGCCGCCCCTCGCCCCGCTGAAGTCGACCGCCGCCTTCCCCGTCGGCCTGTGCGCCATGACGGGCCAGCTTGATGATCCGCAATGGGTCGGGCTGGTCCGCACCCACTTCAATCAGCTGACCCCCGAGTGGGAGATGAAGATGGAGCGGATTCTGACGCCGACGGGCGGCTATGACTTCTCGGCCGCCGACCGCATCGCCGCCTTTGCCCGCGACAACGGCCTGCGCCTGCACGGCACCACCCTGATCTGGTATGCGCAGGACCATCCCTATTTCCACGATCTGGACCGGGTCCGGTTCGCGGCCGAATACGACCGCTGGATCGCCACGCTTGCCGGTCGCTATCGGGGTCAGGCGGTCGGATGGGATGTGGTCAACGAGCCGGTGACCAACGACGGCGAGGGGCTGCGCGACTGCCTGTGGAGCCAGCGCCTGGGTCAGGACGGCTACATGATCCGCGCCTTTGAACAGGCCAAGGCTGCGGACCCCGACGCGATCCTGTTCATCAACGACTACAATCTGGAGAACACGCCCAGGAAGGGCGTGACCTTCCTGCGCACCGTCGAGCGCTTGCTGAAGGCCGGCGCGCCCATAGGCGGCCTGGGGACCCAGTCGCATCTCGACATCGAGATTCCCGCCGGTCAGACCGCCGCCTTCATGCGCGAACTGGCCGCCTTCGGCCTGCCCGTCCACGTCTCCGAACTGGACGCCTCCCTGCGCGCCGACCGCCGCCTCGACACCCGATCGCAGGCGCTGAAACTGGAGCAACAGAAGGCCCGCGTGGTGGAGCTGGCCGAGGCCTTCATGGCCCTGCCCCCGGCCCAGCGCTACGCCTTCACCGTCTGGGGCCTGCGCGACACCGACAGCTGGCTGCGACGGGGCGGCGAAGATGACGGTCGCGATCAACCCCTGCTGTTCGACGCCCTGGGCCGGGCCAAGCCGCTGGCGGCGGCGCTCGAGACGGCCTTCCGGGGCTGACTGCGATCCTCCCTTGCGAAGCGGGGGAGGATCAAAGGGATTTACCGGAACGCAAGCCTCACCGTGATCTAACGGCGTCATGAAACTGATCCACGCCCTTCAGGACAATTCCGATCCCAACTCGCTGGTGTCGCGCTTTCGCCGCGCCCGCGCCAAACGCGTCACGGCCTTGATCGAGGCCATCCACGCCGAAAAGAGCGCGGTGCGGATCATCGACCTGGGCGGCGAGCCGGAATACTGGAACCTGTTCCCGCGCGACTTCCTCGACGCGATGAAGGTCCACATCACCCTGGTCAATCCGGGCGGTTTCGACGCCGTGGACGAGACCCTGTTCGACAATGTCGACGGCGACGCCTGCTCCCTGCCCCAGTATGCGGACAACAGTTTCGACCTGGTCCATTCCAACTCGGTCGTCGAACACGTCGGCGACTGGGTGCGCATGGAGGCCTTCGCCGCCGAGGCGCGGCGTCTGGCCCCGCGTTACTATGTCCAGACGCCCTATTTCTGGTTCCCGATCGAGCCCCACTTCTCGGCGCCCTTCTTCCACTGGCGCAGCGAGCAGAGCCGCGCCCGCGCCCTGATGCGCAAGGCCCATGGCTTCTCGCAGAAGGCCGCCGACATCGGCGCCGCCATGCGCGACGTCCAGCACGCCCGCCTGCTGGACAAGACCCAGTTCCGCTTCCTCTTCCCCGACGCCGCCCACCACGACGAGGTGGTTCTGGGCCTCACCAAGTCGGTGATCGCGGTCAGAGGATAGGTCGTCCTCCCTGGCCCCAAGGAGTTGAACGAGGACAGCCTCTTGCCGACCGGAAGGTAGAAAGCCCCTTCAAAGCGCGAAGGGGCCTGCCTCTAGGCCTTCTGCGCGTCCAGCCAACGGACCGCGTCGGCGTCGCGAGCCGACAGGTCGGGGTAGTCGGCGTCGGAGCCGACGTCCGGCACCCGGCGCCAGGAACGGGCGCACTTGGGATGGTCGGCCAGCTTGACCTCAACGGCGACAGCGTCGCCGCCGACCGCCAGTTCAGCGCCCGAGGTGCGGAAGACCTCGGCGGCGTCCAGACCCTCGAACGGGGCCAGCAGTTCTGCCGGAGCCGTGACCACCGGCCAGGCGTCCAGCGCGCCGCCGATCAGCTTGTCGCGACGCGCGGCTTCCAGGGCCTCGTTGACGACTTCCAGCACCGTGTTGACCCCGGCCCAGCGTTCGGCCTCGGCCGTGTTGCGCCATTGGCCGGGCGTTTCCGGGATGACGCGAGCGCAGTTGGTGCCGGCTTCCGGGAAGCGCGTGGTCCAGGCCTCGTCCATGGTGAAGGGCGTCAGGGGCGCCAGCCAGGCGGTCAGGCGGCTGAAGACCTCGTCCATCACCGTGCGCACGGCGCGACGGCGGACGCTGTCGGGACGGTCGCAATAGAGGCTGTCCTTGCGCACGTCGAAATAGAGCGCCGACAGGTCGCCCGAACAGAACTCCAGCACCGGCCGCACCACATCCTGGAAGCGGTATTCGGCGTAGGCCTGACGCACCTGGGCGTCCAACTCCCACAGACGGTGCAGGATGAACTGCTCCAGCGGCGGCATCTGACCGTAAGGCAGGCGCTCGGCCTCGTCGAAGCCGTTCAGCGCGCCCAGCAGATAGCGGACGGTGTTGCGCAGCTTGCGATAGGCGTCGACCGTGGTCTGCAGGATCTGCTTGCCGATGCGCTGATCGTCCGAATAGTCGACCAGGGCCACCCACAGACGCAGGATGTCGGCGCCCGACTCCTTGATGACGGTCAGGGGATCGGTGGTGTTGCCGCGCGATTTCGACTGCTTCTCGCCGTTCTCGTCCAGGGTGAAGCCGTGGGTCAGAACCGCCTTGAATGGCGCCCGGCCGCGCGTGCCGCAGCCTTCCAGCAGCGACGACTGGAACCAGCCGCGATGCTGGTCCGAACCTTCCAGATAGAGGTCGGCGGGCCAGTGCGACGGGCGGTCGCCGCTATAGCCACGCTCGGCCGTGCGAGGGTCGATGGTGAAGGCGTGGGTCGAGCCTGAGGCGAACCAGACGTCGAGGATGTCCGTCACCTTCTCAAACCGCTCCGGGTCATGCGCGCCCAGGAAGTCGGCATCGGGGGCCGAGAACCAGACGTCGGCGCCGCCCTCGGCCACGGCCTTGACGATGCGGGCGTCGACTTCAGGGTCGTGCAGGGGCTGGCCGGTCTGCTTGTCCACGAACATGGCCAGGGGCGTGCCCCAGGCGCGCTGACGGCTGATCAGCCAGTCGGGGCGGCCCTCGACCATCGAGCGGATGCGGTTCTTGCCCGCCGCCGGGTGGAAGGCGGTGGCGTCGATGGCGTTCAGGGCGCGGTCGCGCAGGGTGGCGCCGTCTTCCAGCTCCTCATCCATGCGGATGAACCACTGCGGGGTGTTGCGGAAGATGATCGGGGCCTTGGAGCGCCACGAGTGCGGATAGGAGTGCTCCATCCGGCCGCGCGCCAGCAGGTTGCCCGCCTCGATCAGCTTCTCCATCACAGCGCCGTTGGCGGGGCCGAACTTGCCGGTCTTCTTGCCCTCGGTCTCCAGCACCTTCAGGCCCGCGAACAGGGGGACGTGCTCATAATAGGCGCCGTCAGGATCGACCGTGTCCGGCACCTCGCGATGACCGTGGGCCAGCCAAACCGCATAGTCATCCGCGCCGTGTCCCGGCGCCGTGTGAACGAAGCCGGTGCCCGCATCGTCGGTGACGTGGTCGCCCGCCAGCAGCGGCACGGAGAAGCCGTAACCCGAGTCCAGCGCCGCCAGCGGGTGGGCGCATTCCAGACCCGACGGGTTGATGGCGTCGATACGGGTGAAGCCGCTGATCTTGGCGGCCTTGAACACGTCCTCGGCCAGCTTGTCCGCAATGATGAAGCGATCGCCCGGCTTGGCCCAAGGCTCGTAGTCCAGGCCTTCTTCCAGCGCCGTGACCTCATAGAGGCCATAGGCGATCTCGGGGCCATAGCTGATGGCGCGGTTGGCCGGGATGGTCCAGGGCGTGGTCGTCCAGATCACCACCGAGGGCGTGGCCGCGCGGAAGGACAGCAGGTCGTCCGGGTGGCTGTCGGTCGCGCCGACCACCGGGAACTTGACCCAGATCGTGGGCGAGACGTGGTCGTGATATTCCACCTCGGCGTCCGCGAGGGCCGTGCGCTCGACCGGCGACCACATCACCGGCTTGGAGCCGCGATACAGCTGGCCCGAGTTCTTGAACTTGTGGAACTCGGCGACGATGGCCGCCTCGGACGTGAAGTCCATGGTGGCGTAGCGGTTGGCGAAGTCGCCGGTGATGCCCAGACGCAGGAACTGGTCGCGCTGCAGGTCGATGTATTTGCCGGCGTATTCGCGGCAGGCGGTGCGGAACTCTTCCTTCGAGACCTCGTCCTTGCGGCGGCCCTTGGCGCGGAACTGCTCCTCGATCTTCCACTCGATCGGCAGGCCGTGGCAGTCCCAGCCAGGGACGTAGTCGACGTCATAGCCCATCAGGAAACGCGAGCGGACCACGAAGTCCTTCAGCGTCTTGTTCAGGGCGTGGCCGATGTGGATGTCGCCGTTGGCGTAGGGCGGGCCGTCGTGCAGGACATAAAGCGGCGCCTTCTGGGCCTGACGCGTGGCGCGCAGGTGACCATAGAGGTCGCCCCACTGGGCCAGGATTTCCGGCTCCTTCTTCGGCAGGCCGCCGCGCATGGGGAAGGGCGTCTCGGGCAGGAAGACGGTGTCGCGATAGTCGCGGCCCGATGCGTCAGCGGAGGTGTCTTTGGTGGCGTCGGCCATGGGAGAATCTTTGTCTTTTGCGCGGGCGCCGAGGAGGCGGCGCGAACGCAGTCTAGCGTGAAGGCCGTTGAACGGCATCGGCGATATTCGATCCCGACGTGCGCGGGGCTGACCAGCCCTGGCGCTACGCCGGGCGGCTAATCGAAATCGGACGGATCACGCGAACGGTCATGCTCGAACCGTCTAGCAGACGGGGCGGCGCCTGCGCCATAGTCGAAGCGCACTCTAGGGACGGGAGACAGGCGATGCGGGCTCGGATCATCATGGCGGCGGCGGTGCTGGCTTTGGCGGCGGCCTGCTCTCCCGCCGAGGAGAAGGCGCCCGCTCCGGCCGAAGCGCCCCTGGCGGGACGCGCCGCCATCTACGCCGCCGGTGAGCAGGACGCCGAGGCCTTCGCCCGCGCCCTCTACGCCGACGCCGCCGCGCCTGTGGCCAATGATCCCGCCAAGGCGACGATCATCCCCGGCCGCGACCCGCTCTATACCCGCACCCTGAACGCCCTGATCGGCGTCGACTTTCGCGAGGCCCAGTCCCGGAACGAGGTCCCCTATCTGAACTACGACCCCGTCTGCGCCTGTCAGGACGCCGACGGATTCGCCCTGGTCGCGCTCAGGATGACGCCCGACGGCGACAAGGCTTCCACCGCCGAGGTGACCTTCACCAACCACGGCGAGACCCATCAGCAGACGCTCAAGCTGGTCAGGGAAGGCCCCATGTGGCGCATCGCCGACGCCATCGACGGCCAGGGCAAGTCCCTGCACGACGCCCTGATGGCCATCGCCGAGAAGGCCGAGGGCTGAGCCCGGCAACTCCTGCGACACGCGACCGTTAGCGATCCTGTCATCATCGTGTTAAGAGCCCCGCCCTTTATAGCGGCGGCGGTGTCGCCAAGGCCTTTCAGACTTCTCAGGAGAAGCCACACATGAGCAAGGTGCTGGTTATTGGCGCAGGCGGCGTCAGCTCGGTCGCCGTCCACAAGATGGCGATGAACTCGGACATCTTCTCGCACATCACCCTGGCGAGCCGCACCAAGTCCAAGTGCGACGCCATCGCTGAATCCGTGAAGTCGCGCTTTGGCGTGACCATCGACACGGCGGCCATCGACGCCGACGACGTCGCCGCGACCACGGCCCTGATCCAGTCGGTCAAGCCGGCCCTGGTGGTCAACCTGGCCCTGCCCTATCAGGACCTGGCCATCATGGACGCCTGCCTGGCCGCCGGCGTCAACTACCTCGACACGGCCAACTACGAGCCGCGCGACGAAGCCAAGTTCGAATACAAGTGGCAGTGGGCCTATCAGGAGCGCTTCAAGGAAGCCGGCCTGATGGCGCTGCTGGGCTCGGGCTTCGACCCCGGCGTGACCTCGGTCTTCGCCACCTACACCAAGAAGCACCTGCTGGACCGGATCGACACGCTCGACATCCTGGACTGCAACGGCGGCGACACGGGCCTGCCCTTCGCCACCAACTTCAACCCGGAAATCAACCTGCGCGAAGTGACCGCCAACTCGCGTCACTGGGAAAACGGCCAGTGGGTCGAGGGCCCGGCCCTGTCGCACAAGCAGGCCTTCGACTTCGAGGGCGTGGGTCAGAAGAACATGTACCTCATGTACCATGAGGAACTGGAGTCGCTGGCCAAGTTCTATCCCGAAATCAAGCGCATCCGCTTCTGGATGACCTTCGGCGACAGCTACCTGAAGCACCTGGAAGTGCTGGAAAACATCGGCATGACCTCGATCGAGCCGATGATGTTCCAGGGCCGCGAGATCATCCCGATCGAGTTCCTGAAGGCTCTGCTGCCGGAACCGGCCTCGCTGGGTCCGATCACCAAGGGCAAGACGAACATCGGCACCATCGCCACCGGCGAAAAGGACGGCGTCGCCAAGACCTTCTACGTCAAGAACATCTGCGACCACGAAGAAGCCTATGCTGAAACCGGCAACCAGGCCGTCAGCTACACCACCGGCGTCCCCGCCATGATCGGCGCGGCCATGATGCTGACCGGCAAGTGGTCGGGCGCCGGCGTCTTCAACATGGAGCAGCTGGACCCCGATCCCTTCATGGACATGCTGAACAAGCATGGCCTGCCGTGGACCGTGGAAGAGCTGGACGCTCCGCTCGCTTTCTAGGACCTGAGTAAAAAGACGACATGGAAACCCAGGCCGGCGATCCCGGAGCCTTTGCTCATTTTGATCTGAACCGCGTCGCCTCGCCCGCCTTCGTGGTGGACGAGGCCGCGGTGCGGCGCAATCTGGCCACGCTGAAAGACGTGCGTGACCGGGGCAATGCGCGAGTGCTGCTGGCGCTCAAGGCCTTTTCCATGTGGTCGCTGGCGGACGTCGTCGGGGAATACCTCGACGGCGTCTGCGCCTCCGGTCTGTGGGAGGCGCGGCTGGCGCGTGAGTTCTACAAGGGCGAACTGACCACCTATTCGCCCGCCTACAAGGCCGAGGATCTGCCCGAGATCCTGCGCCTGTCCGACCACGTCATCTTCAACTCGCCCGATCAGGTGACGCGCTTCGCCGACCTGATCGCCGAGGCCCGCGCGGCCGGCGAGACCTTCGAGATCGGCCTGCGGCTCAACCCCGAACATTCCGAGGGCGAGGTCGCCAAATACGACCCGGCCCAGCCCTGCTCGCGACTGGGCTATCCCGTGTCGCAGCTGACGCCGGAAAAGATGGTCGGCATCGACGGCATCCACATCCACGCCCTGTGCGAACAGGACTTCGCGCCCCTGTCGCGCATCTGGGCGGCGGTGGAGCCCAAACTGGCCCCGCTGCTGGGCGGGGTGAAATGGATCAATCTGGGCGGCGGCCACCACGTCACCCGCGCCGACTATCAGATCGACCAGTTGGTCGCCTTCCTGAACGACATTCAGACTCGTTACGACGTCACCGCCTATCTGGAGCCGGGCGAGGCCGTGGCCCTGGACGCCGGCATCCTGATCGGCGAGATCCTCGACGTCTTCGACAACGGCATGCCGATCGCTATCACCGACCTGTCGGCCACCTGCCACATGCCGGACGTGATCGAGGCCCCCTACCGCCCCGCCATGTTGCATGAGCCCGAGGACGGCGTCACCGTGCGTCTGGGCGGCCCGTCCTGCCTGGCCGGCGACATCATCGGCGACTACGTCTTCGTCGAGCGCCCCGTGCCCGGAACGCGCCTCGCCTTCCTGGATCAGGCCCACTATTCGATGGTGAAGACCAACACCTTCAACGGCGTCCCACTGCCCGCCATCGCCCTGTGGAACAGCGCCACGGACGAGCTGCGGATGGTCAGAGAGTTCGACTGGACGGAGTTCCGCGACCGGCTGTCGTGAGGGCGGCGTTGGTCGTCCCCAAACCTTTAAGCTGACCTTCAATCTTCGCGATCAAGCCAAACCGTAAAGCTGAACACAGCAGATTCATTGGAAGCTGCTGCGAGCATCTCCTTCAATCGTTCGGCGGCCAGTTCCCGCCTCTCGGCAGCGGGGCGATCATAGCAGCCGTGGTCGCCATAAATGCCGAGATCGATGCGGGGAATTTCCGATTCTTCCGTCATTTCGAACGTCTCGACGATGTCGATCCACGCTCCTCGTGTGGCTAAATCATCGCTGAATGCCACGAGAGCCAATGTCCCAACACAACGGTGCCCACGTCCCGAGTTGGCGGCTGCAAAAGCATCATCACTAGATTCTTCGCGCATCCTTCAAACCTACTTGGAGAAGATGATGTCGGCTATGGGTCGTCAGCCGCCCCCTCCTCCGTCACCCCGGACGGCCCGGAGGGACGATCCGGGGCCCAGACGCCAGACCCACAATGGCCCCCGGCAGAGGCATATATCTTCCTCCTGGGTTCCGGGTTCGCTACGCGCCCAGGAATGACGGCAAACAGGTGGACCGCCGCCCCTTAGCCCAGCACGGCCCGCGCCGTCGTCGCATCCGCCTCGATCTGAACCTTCAGCGCATCCAGCCCGTCGAACTTCATCTCGCCGCGCAGGAAGGCGACCAGTTCGGTTTCCAGGGTCTGGCCGTAGAGGCTCTCGTTGAAGTCCAGCAGCCAGACTTCAAGCAGGGGCTGTTCGATCTCGAACATGGGGCGGACGCCCAGGTTGGCGACGCCCTTGATGATCCGTCCGTCCGGCAGGCGGGTGCGGGTGGCGTAAACCCCATAGGCGGGGCGCATGTAATCGCCCATGGCCACGTTGGCGGTGGGTACGCCGATGGTGCGGCCGCGCTTGTCGCCGTGGATCACCTCTCCCTGGATGGCGAAGGGGCGGCCCAGGATGGCGGCGGCGCGATCCATGTCGCCGGCCTTCAGCGCCTCGCGGACGGCCGAGGACGACAGCTTGAGGCCCGAGGCGGCGTCGATTCGGTCGGTGACAGAGACGGTGAAGCCCAGGGCCTCGCCATAGGTCCGCAGCGCCTCGGGCGAGCCGGAGCGGCCCTTGCCGAAGGTGAAGTCGAAGCCGACGGCGGCGTGGGCGATCCCTAAGCCTTCCGACAGGACGCGACGGGCGAACTCCTCGTCCGTCATCCCCGCCATCTCGCGGTCGAAGGGGATCAGATACAGACGATCGACGCCGAGCGGCGCGAGGGCGCGGGCCATCTGGTCCGCCGTCATCAGGCGAAACGGCGCGGCCTCGGGCTGGAACAGGCGGCGCGGATGCGGGTCGAAGCTGACGACGCCGAGCGGAACACCCAGACGATCAGCCGCCTCGCGAGCCGAGGCGATCACCGCCTGATGGCCGCGATGCACCCCGTCGAAGGCGCCGACGGCCACCGCCGCCCCGCGCTGCGAGGCCGGCAGATCGCGCCAGCCGCGGATGACCTCGACCACCTCGGAAACTCAGCGGGCCGAGGGCTTGCGACGACGCGGCACGCGCACGACGGCGACGCCGTCCATGATCAGCTTGTCGCCGACGAAGCCCTCGCACTTCAGCTGGGCGCGCGCGCCCTCCTGATCCAGTTCGATCACGGTGATGACGATGCGGACCGAATCGCCGATGCGGACCGGGAAGTGGAAGGCCAGGGTCTGGGAAATATAGATCGACCCGGCGCCCGGCAGGATGGTGCCGACCACCGCCGAGCCGAAGGCGGCGCTGAGCAGGCCGTGGGCGATGCGGCCGCGATAGGCGGTCCTGGAGGCGAACTCCTCGTCCAGGTGCACCGGATTGAAGTCGTCCGAGGCCTCGGCGAACAGACGAATCCGGTCCTCGGTGACGTGGACCGTCTTCTCGGCAGCCATGCCGACGTGGAGTTCGTCGAGGATGTAACCGCCCGACGGATGCTGTGTGACGTATTCGACCATGTGCGGGCTTTACGGCAGGTGCGACGAAATGGCGAGCCTCACCACGCCAGTTCGAGCGCGGCGTAGCGGGCGAAGGTCGTCTCGGCCCGGAGCAAATCGGCCGCGCGGGCCGGGTCCAGCG
>JALAGW010000190.1 GCA_022712235.1 Brevundimonas sp.
ACGCCCTCCAGCACCCAGTCGGCGCCCGAGGCCGTGGCCCAGGCGCGGTCCTGGGGCCAGCCGTCGCGCGGGCTGACCAGTCGCAGTTCCGACAGGCCGAAGTTCGCCATGACGCGGGCGACCGCGCCGATGTTTTCGGCCATCTGGGACTTGTCGAGGATGACGACGGGGGGCGTGAGTTCAGTCATGAGCGTCCCCTACCCCTCCGCGCCGTCTCGCGAAAGTCAGTCCTCGCCGATCATCGAGGTCCAGGGGTCGACCGCGCCGGCCTCGACCTCCGCCACCTTGACGGCGGGCCAGCCGATGGAAGCCGTGCCGCTCTCGCGCCAGCTGAGGATGATCAGGTCGCGCAGTTCAGACGCACCCGCCGCCAGACGTTCGTTGACGAAGGCCGCCCCGCGCGGGTCGGCGTCGCGGAACCCGCCCGCCTTCTCCAGACGATAGAAGGGAATGACCGTGCCCAGGGTGGTCTTCAGATAGGCGGCGGTGCGGGCGCGCAGGTCCAGACCAGACACCTGCGGCTGGCTCATGGCGGCCTCGACCGTATCCAGACGAGCGACGCGCGAGGTGAACTCGCCCTCGAAGACGCCATGGGTGCGGCGGGAGTTGGTGAAGCCCTCGGGGTTCGGGTAGTCGCCCCAGCCGTTGAAGTGGATCGAGGTGTGGTGCGGCTGCGAGCCGTCGCCGACATAGTGGGCCAGAACGCCGATGTCGCGCAGGATCAGGGCCTCGCGACGTTCGCGGTCGGCGCGATACCAGGCCTTCTTGCCGGGGTCGCTCTCACGGCCCTCGGCGGCGGTGAGGACGCGCCAGTAGGCGAAGTCGCGGCCCAGGTTCTGATAGGCGTCCATGAGGGCGTAGGGCAGATAGCCGACCTCGTCGATCTTGATCCCCGCCTGCACCAGGGCCGTGTCGAAGTCCGACTTCAGGCGCGGCAGGGCGTCGATGTGCGGGCCGTTGGCCGTCATCGCATGGCCGTTGTCGTCGAAGTCGATGAAGTGGGCCGTGTCGCGCTCGCGATCGTGCGGCTGGCCGGCGCCCTTCCAGCGGTCGGGCTCGCGCGCCAGCTCGCCGACGTCGGCGATGGCGCCCGGCGTGCGCAGGAAGGCCGGCAGGTCGTCGCTGAGACCGCGCATGGCCGCGACGCCGATCAGGCGGTGGCCGGTATTGCCCCAGGCGTCCACATGAACGGCGGGGGCCGCGACCAGCATCAGGGCGGCGGCGGAGATCATCAGGCGTATGCCGTGACCCTGCATCGAAGGACACCGGCGGAAAATTCCGAAAGGAAACGACCGCTTATCCCATTCCCGGCCCCGCCTCCAGCCGTCGCGCATGCGGCGTGGCCGCGCGATCACGCCGCCGTTATCTTGAGCCAAGACACAGACTTTCTTCGCAATAAAGTGTTACACGATCAGACTTAGGTGTTAACCAGACAGCTGATGCGACAGTATAGAAGCCAGGAAGCACCAATACTGATTTCATTGCTGTCACATATGCTGTGACATTTGCGCGATATGCTCACTGCCCTGTGGACTAGTCGAACAATGATCGTGTTAGAGGGCCACGCCTGATCTCAAGCGACACGTTTTCGCCACAATTGACGGTCAAAAACCCGTCGCCGGATCGTGTCGGGACCGGTGCTTCCTGAGTCTGTTCGATGCTGAACACAGCCGCTGCGCTTGCCATGTTCTGGGCCATGGCCTTCTCCGGTTCCGGAGAGCCTCAACCCTATGAAGCCGTTGTCGCGATCGAAACGGCTGCAATGGAAACCGCCGCGGCGGCTGAAAGTTCCGCTGATGCGTCCGCCCTCTCCGCCGAACAGGCCGAGCTGATGGCGGGCGATCCCGACTGGCGCGCCTCGGCGCGCCTCTATCACGCAGGCGGCGGCGGCGCGACGGGCAACGACTCGCTCGGTTGCCGTCCGATCGCCATGCGCACGGTCGCCGTCGATCCCCGCGTCATCCCGCGCCGCACCAAGCTCTTCATCCGCGAAACCGTCGGCCTGCGCATGAGCGACGGCACGGTCCACGACGGCTACTGGTACGCCTCGGACACCGGCGGCGCGATCAAGGGCGCCAAGATCGACCTCTACACCGGCCACGGTCGCGGCTCGATGCGTCAGGCCATGAGCCTGAACATGAAGACCCTGACCATCGCCGACGCCGGCGACTTCGAGGGCTGCCCCCCGGCCTGGGAAACGGCCTCGAACTAAGGGCGCGACGCCCTCCGACAAAGAAGGGCGACCGGAGCGATCCGGTCGCCTTTTTGCTTTTCCTCCCCATGAAATGGGGAGGTGGCGCGGCGGCGCAGCCGACGTGACGGAGGGGCCGCTTTGGTGCTTGGCGCAGTCAAAGCCCCTCCACCACTTCGTGGTCCCCCTCCCCATTTCATGGGGAGGAAAGAAGAGGCGCTAGAACTTCCGCTTGCCGCTCACGGTCTCGAAGAAGAGCCGGAAGTCGCCCATCAGGCTCCACAGGGGATATTTGAAGGTCGCGGGCCGGTTCTTCTCGAAGAAGAAGTGCCCGACCCAGGCGAAGCCGTAGCCGACCACCGGCATGGCCAGAAGCCACCAGGCGTTGCGCGTCGCGCAGAAGGCCACGAAGGCGGCGATCACCAGCCCCGTGCCGACCACATGGATGCGGCGACAGGTCCGGTTGGAATGTTCGTGGATGTAATAGGGGTAGAAGGCCTCGAACGAGGCGTGCCGCCCTTCAGATCGCTGCGTGTTCATGACCGCAGCCTGCCCCCGGATCGCGCCGGGGGCAAGTCAGCGATCAGCGGTCAGTCGAAGCGCTTGCCGCCCTTGGGGCCCTTGGCGAAGGGCTTGCCGCCCGGCTTGAAGCCCGGCTTGCTGCCGGCCTTGAAGTCCGACTTGGGCTTGAACGGCTTCTTGGCGCCCGGCCCCTTGGCGAAGGGCTTCTTGTCGCCTTCCGGGCGCTCGGCGCGTTCGCCCTCGGGACGCGGGGCGTAGGGCTTCTTGTTGAAGGCCGGGCGCTCGCCCCCGCCTTCGCCCTCGCGAGCCCGCCACGGCTTCTTCTTGAACGGCGGACGGCCGCCCTCCCCGTCCTCGTCGCGGCGGAAGGGCTTCTTGGCGTAGGGGCGCTCGCCGCCTTCGTCGCGGCGGTTGCGCGTCCCGCCCTTGAACATGCCCGCGTGCGGAGCTTCCGACGGCGTGATGTTCGCCTCCTGGGTGTTCATGGCCGCCAGCTTCCTGAAGGCCTCGACGTGGGTGTTGGCGATCTCGAAGCGGGTCTCTTCGGGGAAGGTCTTGATCGAGCCGATCTGCTGCTTGGTGATGCCGCCGATGCGGCAGATCATCGGGATCAGCCACTTGGGATCGGCGTTGCGGTTGCGGCCGATGTCCATGCGGAACCAGGACACCTCGTCGGCCTGCAGGCGCTCGAAGGGCGAGGCCCCGGCGGCGAACTTGTCGCCAGCCTCGCGCGGCTTGCGCTGCGGGCCCTGGCCCGGATCGGTCAGGTCCTCGGGGGCCGGCAGGTCCTTGCGCAGCAGGACCAGCAGGGCGCGGGCCAGATCTTCCGGCGTGCGCTCGGCCACCAGCCTGGCGATCAGGCCTGCGTCATCCTCGGCGCCTTCCTGGGCGAAGACCGGAGCGGCCAGCAGGCGCTGCTCGTCCTTGGCCAGAATTTCGTCGGCGGTCGGGGCGCCGGCCCAGGTCGCCTCGACCCCGGCCGAGCCCAGCAGCATCTCGGCCTTGCGGCGACGGCTGCTCGGCACCAGCAGGATGGAGGTCCCCTTCTTGCCCGCGCGGCCGGTGCGGCCCGAGCGGTGCAGCATGGTCGCCTTGTTGATCGGCAGCTCGGCGTGGATCACCAGACCCAGATCGGGCAGGTCCAGACCGCGCGCAGCCACGTCGGTGGCGACGCAGACGCGGGCGCGGCCGTCGCGCAGGGCCTGAAGCGCGTCGGTGCGCTCGCGCTGGCCCATTTCGCCGGACAGGGCCACGGTCGCGAAGCCGCGCTCCAGTAGCGAGGACTGCAGGTGACGCACGCTGTCGCGCGTCGAGCAGAAGACCAGGGCCCCCGGCGCCTCATAGAAGCGCAGCACGTTGACGACGGCGTGCTCGATCTCGTTCGGGGCGATGCGCAGGGCGCGGTATTCGATGTCGCTGTGCGGCTGGCTGCGGTCGACCGTGTCGATGCGCACGGCGTCGCGCTGATAGCGCTTGGCCATCATGGCGATGTCGCGGGCGATGGTGGCCGAGAACAGCAGGGTGCGGCGATCCTCGGGCGACTGCTCGAGGATGTATTCCAGGTCCTCGCGGAAGCCCATGTCGAGCATCTCGTCGGCCTCGTCGAGCACCAGAACCTTCAGCGCCGACAGGTCCAGGTTGCCGCGGTCGATGTGGTCCTTCAGGCGGCCGGGGGTGCCGACCACGATGTGGATGCCGAAGTTGAGGGCGCGGGCTTCCTTGCGGGCGTCCATGCCGCCGACGCAGGTCGTGATCTTGGCCTTGGACTCGCCATACAGCCATTCCAGCTCGGCCGAGACCTGCAGCGCCAGCTCGCGCGTCGGGGCGATGGCCAGCATCAGCGGGGCGTCGGCGGGACCGAAGGTCTCATTCTCGCCCAGCAGGCTCGAGGCCGCCGCCAGGCCGAAGGCCACCGTCTTGCCCGATCCGGTCTGGGCCGAGACCAGCATGTCGGCTTCGCCGTGGCCTTCCAGAACCGCCGCCTGGACGGGGGTGGGCTCGGCATAGCCCTTGTTGGCGAGGGCGCGGTCTAGCGCGGGGTGGATCGCGGGAAAGGGCATATCCGACCTGAAAAAGCGCATGGCGGCCGTAAAACGACCGCGCCCTCGCCAACAAGGGC
>JALAGW010000191.1 GCA_022712235.1 Brevundimonas sp.
GGCTCATGTGATCGCCGACGCCATAGGTGCACCAGCCCAGCGCCAGTTCCGACAGGTCGCCTGTACCCAGCACAAAGCCTCGGTTCTGGTTGGCTAGCCGGAACAGGTAATCGGTGCGCAGGCCCGCCTGCACGTTCTCGAAGGTGATGTCGTGGACCGGCTCGCCGTCCGCGAAGGCATGGCCGATGTCGCGCAGCATCTGTTCGGCGGCGGGACGAATGTCGATCTCGGCCCCCGTCACGCCCAGCGCCGTCATCAGGGCCCAGGCGTTGGACTTGGTGCCGTCGGAGGTGGCGAACCCCGGCAGGGTGAAGGCCAGAATGCCTGTGCGCGGCAGTTCCAGCCGATCAAAGGCGCGACAGGCGACCAGCAGGGCCTGGGTCGAATCCAGCCCGCCCGAGACGCCGATCACCAGGGTCTTGGACCCCGTCGCCGTCATCCGCCGCATCAGGCCCTGGACCTGGATGTTGAAAGCCTCGAAGCAGTCCTGATCCAGACGCGCGGCGTCGTCCGGCACGAAGGGGAAGCGGTCCAGCGGACGGATCAGGGCGCCCGTCGCCCCCTCCCCCGCCTCGAACGGAACCACCGTCGCGGCCTCGCCTTCCAGCCGGGCGCAGTCGGCGAAGGTGCCGTTGCGCAACCGGTCCAGACAGATGCTGTCCACGTCCACGTCGGCGACGGTCAGATGGCTGTCCAGCGCGAAGCGCTCGCCCTCGGCGATCCTCGTGCCCAGTTCGTGGATGGTCGCCTGACCGTCCCAGGCCAGATCGGTCGTGCTTTCCCCCCAGCCCGAAGCGGCGAAGACATAGGCCGACAGGGTGCGGCTGGACTGACTGGCGCACAGCAGGGCCCGCTCGTCCGCCTTGCCGATGACGATGTTGGAGGCCGACAGGTTGCATAGGATGCGCGCCCCCGCGAGCGCCGCGCGCGTCGACGGCGGCTGCGGCGCCCAGAAGTCCTCGCAGATCTCGACCGCGAAGACGAAGCCTGGCCGGTTGGTCGCCTCGAACACCAGACCCGGCGCGAAATCGACGCTCTCACCGTTCAGGACGACGGCGTCCTCGCTGCGGCTGGCGGCGGGGGCGAACCAGCGCTTCTCATAGTATTCGCGGTAGTTGGGCAGGTAGGTCTTGGGAACCACGCCCAGCACCTCGCCCCCGCCCAGCACCACGGCGCAGTTGAACAGGGCGTCGCCGTTGCGGATCGGCGCGCCGATGACGGCGATGACCCCCGCCTCGTCCGCGACCTCGGCCAGACGCGCCACCTGGCGCTCGACCTCTTCCAGCAGGGCCGCCTGCATGTGCAGGTCATCGATGGCGTAGGCGCTCAAGGACAGTTCGGGAAAGACCAGCAGGTCCACGCCCGCCTCGCCCGCCTGACGGATCAGCCGTGCGTGCTCCTCGGCGTTGGCGGCCGGGTCGGCGACATGGACCACCGGGGTCGCGGCGGCGACGCGCACGAAGCCGTGGCTGCGCGGGGCGTGGAAGGAACTGTTCGAGGCCATCAATCCATCCGCTCATCCCGGCGGACGCCGGGATCCAGTGAGAGCCGCCAAGACGCGACGCCCGATCTCTAAGACCGTTCGATCAATATAGGGTTGCGGCTCGAACCCAAAGCACTGGGTCCCGGCGTCCGCCGGGATGAGCGGCGCAGCGGGAAGTTCGTGACCTGCGAACCGCTGTCGGCTAAGGCTCGCAGCATGAGCGATACGCCCAAAAAAGGCTGGTTCCAGCGACTGAGCGCGGGTCTGTCCCGGTCTTCGAAACAGATGACCGATCAGGTCGTCTCGACCTTCGTGAAGGAGCCCCTGTCCGAAGAGGCGCTGGAGCGTCTGGAAGAACACCTGATCGAGAGCGACCTCGGCCCCGCCGCCTCGGCCCGCATCGTGGAGCGTTTCCGCGCCCTGCGCTTCGGCAAGACCTCGGACGAGCGCGAGATCAAGGAGGCTCTGGCCGAGGCCGTGGCCGCCGAGCTGCTGCCGCGTCAGGCGACCTTTGATCCTCTCAGCGGACCCAAGCCCTATGTCGTCCTGTTCGTCGGCGTGAACGGCTCGGGCAAGACGACGACCCTGGGCAAGATCGCCTCCGACCTGACGGCCAGGGGCGCCAGGGTGATGATCGTCGCCGGCGACACCTTCCGCGCCGCCGCCCGCGAACAACTCAAGGTCTGGGCCGAGCGCGCCGGGGCCCATTTCGAGAGCCGCCGCGACGGCGCCGACGCCGCCGGCCTGGCGTTTGACGCCTATGCCAAGGCCAAGGCCGAGGACTACGACGTGGTCCTGATCGACACCGCCGGCCGACTGCAGAACAAGTCGACCCTGATGGACGAACTGCTGAAGATCGTGCGCGTTCTGAAGAAGGTCGATGCCGAGGCCCCGCACGAGACCCTGCTGGTGCTGGACGCCACCGTGGGCCGCAACGCCCTGGAGCAGGAAAAGATCTTCGGCCGCACGGCCTATGTCTCGGGCGTGGTCATGACCAAGCTGGACGGCACGGCGCGCGGCGGGGTCCTGGTCCCCGTGGCCCAGGCCTCGGACGCCCCGATCAAGCTGATCGGCGTCGGCGAAGGGGTGGACGACCTGCAACCCTTCGACGCGCGCGCGTTTTCCCGGTCTCTGGTCGGGCTCGAGGACTGAGTAGATGAGTGAAGCTGCTGAAACCAAGCGTCCCCAGTGGATTCGTCAGGCCGTCGACTTCGGCGCCCTGATCGCCTTCATGGCCGCCTATTTCATCACCCGCGACATGATCAAGGCCACCTGGGTCCTGGTCATCGCCTCGATGATCGCCCTGGCGGTCGGCTTCGTGCTGGAGCGACGCCTGGCGCCCATGCCCCTGATCACCGGCGGCTTCGCCCTGGTCTTCGGCGCCCTGACCATCCTCACCGACGACGACCTGTTCGTGAAGCTGAAGCTGACGGTGCAGAACGGTCTGCTGGCCGCCGTGCTGCTCGGCTCGCTGCCCTTGAACAAGTCGCCGTTCAAGGCCCTGCTCGGCTCGGCCATCAAGGTGACGGACGCCGCCTGGCGCACCCTGA
The DNA here is from genome assembly GCA_022712235.1 of Brevundimonas sp. Lineage (GTDB taxonomy): Bacteria > Pseudomonadota > Alphaproteobacteria > Caulobacterales > Caulobacteraceae > Brevundimonas. Next base: position 3,034 of record JALAGW010000191.1, read on the forward strand.
CCCTGCGCTACGGCCTCTACTTCCTGGCCGTCGCCATCGCCAACGAGGTCTTCCGCAGCCCCGCCGCCGTCACCGCCATCTGGTCGACCCTGAACCTGGGGACGCCTGACCCCAACGGCGTCTGGACCGCCTTCCGCGGCGTCCTGTGGATCGCCGCCTCCGTCTTCGGCCTGTGCCAGGTGCCTCTGATCATGAAGAACATGATCAAGGACGAGGAGCCCGGCCCCCTCTCGCCCGACACGGGGCTCTGACCCCTCCCCGTCATCCCGGCCAAGCCCGCAGGGGCGCCGAGCCGGGACCGCCGCAGACGCAACCTTGAGCTAAAGGCGGCGTTCCTCTGCGGTCCCGGATAGCGGCTACGCCGCTTCCGGGATGACGAGGACCTCACGGGGCCTCAAGCAGCGCGAAGCGCGGCAGGCCCGAGGACCATGGCCTCAAGAAGTGCGAAGCACGGTAGGCCCAGACAAAATGTCTTCAAACCGTCAGGCTTTCCGTCGTCAAAGCGTAAAGCGCGACTGTTAGCTGTCGCGCCATATCCGGCCCCCTCCTCGTGGTCGGAACGAGGCCCAGGCGGGAAACGAAGACGATGGTCAAGTCAGGCAAGCAGGCGAAGATCAAGGGCGGGCTGGCGGAATCGCCCAGCCATCTGATGCACCGGGTGCTGCAGCTGGCGCTCGACATCTACGCCGAGGAAGCCGGACCCGACGGCCTGACCCAGCGCCAGTTCGCGGTGCTGGAGGCGGTCTCGGTGCGCTCGGGCCTGACCCAGACCGATCTGGTCAAGGCCACCGGCATCGACCGCTCGACGCTGGCCGACCTGGTCGCGCGCATGACCGCCAAGGGCCTGCTGGAACGCGAACGCTCGGCCCTGGACGCCCGCGCCAAGGCGGTGCGCCTGTCCGAGGCCGGTCAGGCCGCCCTGGACGCCGCCCGCCCCCGCGTCGAGGCCGCCGACAAGCGCATCCTGGCCCTGTTGCCCAAGGCCAAGCGCGAGGGCTTCCTCGACTTGCTGACCAGCCTGACAGACGCCGCCGACGCCGCCCCGGAACAGGCCAGGGCCGAAGCC
>JALAGW010000192.1 GCA_022712235.1 Brevundimonas sp.
GGCGGGCTGGCCCTGGCCTTCCAGCGTCGGGTTCTGGCCGTTGGCGGCGTCGGCGGGGGCGGTGGCGTCGGTCATGAAAGGAAAGCCGTCAGTCTGAAAACGAGGGACGCCGGACCGCTCCGGGCCCGGGGTGAAGGGCTCGCGACTAACACGGCGAGGCTATTGGCCGCAACGTCGAGACCGGCGTTCTGGACTCCCCTCGCCTTGCGCCCGGCGGGAACGCCCCCTAATCCTCGGAACAACAGATGCGCGCCCGTCGACACCCCCAGGGCGCGCGCCAATCAGGTGAAGCCCGTGCCCATCCAATTCCAGATCGTCATGTTCGCCATCGTCGCCGCGGTGCTGCTGTTCATGCTTTATAACGTGCTGGGCAAGAAGGTCGGCCGTCAGCCCCAGGAAGACGCCCGCCTGCCCCAGAGCGCCGCCGTCGCCGGCCAGGCGCCGGCCCCCGTCACGCCGGGCCTGGACGCCGCCACGGCCGCCGCCATCGCCGGGCTGAAGGCGCGCGATCCCGCCTTTGATCCAGCCCGCTTCGTCGAGGGCGCCCGTCAGGCCTATGAGACCATCGTGCGGGGCTACGCCTCGGGCGACCGTGAGGCCCTGCGCCCCCTGCTGACCCCCTCGGTCATGACCTCGTTCGAGGCCGGCATCGCCGCCCGCGAAGCGCGCGGAGAGCGTGAACAGGCCGAGTTCCTGCACACGCCCCGCGCCGATCTGGAGCTGGCCACGGTCAAGGACGAGCGCGCCGTCGCCAAGGTCCGCTTCCTGGCCGAGATGCGCAGCACCGTGACCCCGGCCGAGGGCGAGGCCTCGACCGAGGAGCGTCGTACCGCCGAACTGTGGACCTTCGAGCGCGCCCTGGGCGCCGCCGATCCCAACTGGGCGCTGGCCCGCGTCGAGCCGGCCAGCGCCTGATGCGCGCCCTGGCCTCCGCCCTGCCGTTCGACCGGTCGGGCGCGGCCCGGCTTGGCGCCCTGTCGCTGCTGCTGCTGGCGGCCGCCTGCGCCTCGACGCCGACGGCGCCGCCGTCGACAATGCCGGAAGGTCCCGGACCGGGACCGGTCGCGCCGCCCTCGGTCGAAGGCATGAGCCTGACCGCCCTGCCGGGCTGGGCCGAGGAAGACCATCTGGCCGCCTTCCGCGCCTATGTCGCCGGCTGCGTTCGGGCGCGAGGCGCGGCGGCTGAGGCCGTTTGCGCGCGCGCCCGTGATCTGGCCGCGCGACGCCTGTCGCCCAGCGACGCCCGCGCCTTCCTCGAGCGCCATTTCGTTGCGACCGAGGCGCGCACCGACGACGGTCGCGCCGGTCTTCTGACCGCCTATTTCGCCCCGGAGTATCCGGCCCGCCGCACGCCCGACGCCGAGTTCGACGCCCCGGTGCTCAGCCGTCCGGCCAACCTGTCCGAGGTCGGCGATCGCGCGGCGATCGAGGCGGGTTCGGCCCAGTCGAGCGCCCTGGCCTGGATGAAGGCCGAGGACCTCTTCTTCCTGCAGATCCAGGGCTCGGGGACCTTGAGCTTTCCGGACGGCGCCCGCCTGCGCGCGGCCTACGCCGCCGACAATGGGGCGAAGTTTGTCGGCATCGCCCGCCCCATGGCCGAACGCGGCCTTCTGCCCCAGAACGGCACCTCGGGCGACGCCATTCGCGCCTGGCTGTCGGCCCATCGCGGCGCCGAGGCGCGCGAGGTCATGGCCCTGAACCCGCGCTACATCTTCTTCAGCGTCAGCCCGGATGACGGCGACGAGGCGACCGGCGCCGCCGGCGTCCCCCTGCCCGCGCGCCGCTCCGTGGCCGTGGACCCGTCGCGCTGGGCCTATGGCGAAGCCGTCTGGATCGAGGCCGACGGCGGCGACCTGGTCGGCGCCCGCGCCAGCTATCGCGGTCTGGTCATGGCCCTGGACACCGGCTCGGCCATCCGGGGGCCGGTGCGCGCCGACCTCTATATCGGTCGCGGCGACGCAGCCGGTCAGGAAGCCGGCGCGGTGCGGCATCCGCTGCGGATGTGGAGACTGCTTCCGAGGGGCTGAGGCGCGCGCTCAACCATTAGAGCGACACCGGTTGAAACGCCCAAATCAACTCTTCAACGCGTTCGTTCCGCGACACGGTACATATCATGCCGCCGTGCCACGATCGGACAAAGAAGACGTCCAGTTGGCGACCCGGCTTCACCGCACGGAAAAAGCATGTACCGTCGGTCGGCGTTTTTTGGAGGGTCATGCCCTGGTTTCGCAGCTCTAGCTGCGCGCTTGATCGAGTGTCGCCTACGGCCACGCCCAGCACGCTACCCGATTGAATAAATCCGTTCGGTCGGAAGAGGGTCAGCCGCGTGCGGGCATCAGTCAGCAGCCAGCCCGCGACAATGAGCGCAGCGAAGCCGAATAGCAGAAGCAAAGGTTTGCGCATCATGGCCTCCCAACGTTTCTCGACGATCCATCAACACTAACGAATCGATGTCCGCTAACCACCCATAGCTGTCATTCCGGGACGCGCAGCGAACCGGGAATCCAGGCGGTTGAGGTTTTTGCACCCTCGCCATCGGTTTCGGCGCCTGGGCCCCGGATCGTCCCTCCGGGCCGTCCGGGGTGACGGATGGCGGCGGACCGGGCGCTGGTCGCATCCTGTCATCCGCTGACCGGCCCCTACCGCCGTTTCAGGCTGCCCAGGACGCCGCGCAGAAGCTCGCGGGTGATGGTCGAGCCGGCGGTGCGCAGGACGGACTTGGTCAGGGCCTCCATCGGCGTCTGGCGGCTGGATGAGGCGCGAGCGCGAGGCGCGGCGCGTTCGCGCGCCGGGGCGGGGGCGGAACGGGCGGCCTTCTCGGCGGCCTTGGCCTCGGCGGCGGCGCTGGCGGTTTCGGCCTCGATGCGGTCGGCCTGGGCGCGGCGGGCCTTCAGGACCTCCTCGGCGGACTCGCGGTTGATCGCCGTGTCATAGGTTCCGCGCACCGGGCTGGCGGCGATGATCGCCGCGCGTTCGGCGTCGGTGGCCGGGCCCAGGCGCGAGTCCGGCGGACGGATCCTGGTCTGGGCCACCACGGTCGGGGCGCCCTTGTCGTCCAGGGTCGAGACCAGGGCCTCGCCCACGCCCAGGGCCTGGATGGCCTCGGCGGTGTCGAAGGCGGGATTGGTGCGGAAGCTCTGGGCGGCCGCGCGCAGCCCCTTCTGCTCGGCGGGGGTATAGGCGCGCAGGGCGTGCTGCACCCGGTTGCCCAGCTGGGCCAGGACGGTGTCGGGGATGTCGGCCGGGTTCTGGGTGACGAAATAGACTCCGACGCCCTTGGATCGGATCAGGCGCACCACCTGCTCGACCTTCTCCAGCAGGCCCTTGGGGGCGTCGTTGAACAGCAGGTGGGCCTCGTCGAAGAAGAAGACCAGGCGCGGCTTCTCGGGGTCGCCGATCTCGGGCAGTTGCTCGAACAGTTCCGACAGCAGCCACAGCAGGAAGGCGGCGTAGAGGCGCGGGCTGTTCATCAGCCGGGTGGAGTCCAGCACATTGACCTGGCCTCGCCCGTCCAGCGAGGTGCGCATCATGTCCTCCAGCCTCAGGGCCGGCTCGCCGAAGAAGGCGTCGCCGCCCTGTTGCTCCAGTTGCAGCAGGGCGCGCTGGATGGCGGCGATGGAGGTGGGCGAGACATTGCCGACCTCGCGGCCGATGGTCTGGGCGTTCTCGCCGACATAGGCCAGCAGGGCGCGCAGGTCCTCCAGGTCCAGCAGCAGCAGGCCCTCCTTGTCGGCGACGTGGAAGGCCACGCTTAGGACCCCTTCCTGCACGTCGTTCAGTTCCAGCATCCGGGCCAGCAGGGTCGGGCCGATGTCGGACACCGTGGCGCGCACTGGATGACCCTTCTGGCCATAGAGGTCCCAGAAGACGACGGGCGCGGCCTTGCCGGTCAGGGTCAGGCCCATCTTGCCGGCGCGCTCGCCGAACTTGGCCGTATCCCCGGCCTGGCTGATGCCGGACAGGTCGCCCTTCACGTCGGCGCAGAAGACCGGGACGCCCGCGTCGGAAAAGCCCTGGGCCATGATCTGCAGGGTCACGGTCTTGCCGGTTCCGGTGGCGCCGGCGACCACGCCGTGGCGGTTGGCGCGCTTGAACAGCAGGTTCTCGGCGGCGCCCTCGAAGGACTGGCCGAGGAAGAGGGCGGCGGGGGCGTCGGTCATTCAGTCGTCTCCTGCAGTCTGTCCCCATGCTTAGCCGACAGAGGCGAGGCCGCAAGGCGGAACCGTGCGGCCTTTACAGCGATTGACGCTGTCCCCGCCGCCGCCGACAGTCCCGCTCATGAAACTGCCCTTCTCGGTTCCGACCTCCTCGGTCGCGCGCAACGCCCTGGTCCTGATCGCCGTCGTGGCGTCGGGGGCGGCCCTCTACTGGCTGCGGGATATCCTGACGCCCCTGGCCATGGCCATCTTCCTGATGATCATGATCGACGGGGTGAAACGCTCGATCGAGCAGCGCACGCCCGTGCCGTCACGCTTCGCCGGGACGGCCGCCCTGATCGTGGTGGTCCTGGGCTTCCTGCTGTCGATCTGGATCATCGTCGACGGGGCGGCGGGCTTCTTCACCGACGCCTCGGGGGTGTCGGCCAGCATCGGTCCGCGCCTGGACCACATCATCGCCGATGTCAGCGGCCTGGTCGGGGTCAAGGACCCGCCGACGCTGCAGGACCTGATCGCGGGCATCGACCTGCGCGGTTGGCTGACCCAGACGGCGATGCAGGCCCAGGGCGTGGCCTCGGGCGCCTTCTTCGTCATGGTCTATCTGGGCTTCCTGCTGGCCTCCCAGGCGGGCTTCCGCAAGAAGATCGTCGCCATGTTCCCGGACCGGGGCGCCCGCAACGAGGCGCTGGAGGTGTTCAACCGCGTGCGCGGCGGGGTCGAGGGCTATCTGTGGGTCCAGGCCGTCACCGGCGCCATGATCTGCCTGGTGGCCTGGATCCTGATGCGGGCCGTGGGGCTTCAGAACGCCGAGTTCTGGACCTTCGTCATCTTCATCGTCGGCTTCATTCCCGTGCTGGGGGGCGCCATCGCCGGCTGCGCTCCGCCCCTGTTCGCCCTGGTCCAGTTCGAGAGCTACTGGCCCGCCCTGATCTTGCTGGTCGGCCTGCAGGCCCTGCTGTTCGTCGTCGGCAACATGATCCAGCCGCGCATGCAGGGCGACAATCAGAACATCGACCCGGTGGTGGTCCTGCTGGCCCTGGCCCTGTGGGGCAAGATGTGGGGCGTGCCGGGCATGTTCCTGTCGACGCCCCTGGCGGTCATGGCCATGGCGATCCTGGCCGAATTCAAGGGGTCGCGCTGGATCGCGGTCCTGCTGTCGGGCGATGGCGAGCCCTACGCGCCGCGCAA
>JALAGW010000193.1 GCA_022712235.1 Brevundimonas sp.
GCAGGGGGGCGGGGCCGCCGGTCAGGGCCTGGTGCGTGGCCGACAGCCGGGCGTAGATGCGACTCAGCGCCCGGCGATAGGGCTCGTCGGCGCGCTGGATCGAGGCGTCGGCCGAACTCTGGGCCAGGGCCGCCAGCTCGGGGGTGACGGTGGTCAGGTCGGCGGAAAGACTGAGCTCCTCGCCCAGGGCGTTCACCTCCTCCAGATAGAAGCGCAGCACGGCGCGTGACTGGGTGCGGAAGGCGGCGGCCAGGACTGCGGCGTCGACATTGGGATTGCCGTCGCGGTCGCCGCCGACCCAGGTGCCGATGCGCAGGAAGGGCGGCAGGTCGGGCGCGTCCAGCAGGGTCCGCCACTCGGCCAGCTGGGCCGGGGCGACGTGCAGGAAGATGCGCTGCAGCCAGTCGGTGACGGTGTTGATCTCGTCCTGCACCACCAGGCCGGAGGCGCGGGTCAGGCGGGTGGCCCACAGAATGACGATCTGTCGGCGCAGGGCCGCCTTCAGCGCCGTGGGCGAACAGGCGATCCCGTCGCGGTCGCAGCCGTCCAGCAGGGCGCCGACGGCGGCGATGCGATCGATGACGCTCTTGCGGCGCACCTCGGACGGGTGGGCGGTCAGAACGGGCGAGATCAGGGCCTGGGACAGCAGGTCGCGCACCGCCGCCCGGTCCACGCCCGCCGCATCCAGCCGCTTCAGCGCGCCTTCGGGCGTGTCGGCGCGTTCGCCGGCCAAGGCCTGATCGCGGGCGCGGCGCTTGCCCGCCCGGTCCTCGGCGACATTGGCCAGCAGGGAGAAGGCGGCGAAGCCGTGGGTCAGACCGATGGCCTGATCCAGCGACAGGTCCTTGAGCAGGGCCTCCAGCTGTGAGGCGTCATGCGAGGCCGGGTCGCGGTGATAGGCCACCGAGGCCTGACGCACCGCCTCGATCCGGTCGTAGAGTTCCTGTCCGCCTTCGTCGCGGATCACCTCGCCGAGCAGGGCGCCCAGCAGGCGAACCTCGTCGCGCAGTCGGTCGTCGGCGGCCTGGATCATCGCATTGTCCTTCAGCGGGGAGGCTGGAAGCGGAACCGTATCAGCGGAATCCGAACCGGCTAGTCCCCATGGTCAACGCTGAAACCCTTTGTGTGGTTGAGGCGGCGTTGAACGGCATTCAACAAACTGTTCGACTCTGGCTTGCCGATGAGGCATAAGCCGCCGCTTCCGGCGCAATTGAACCTGCGCCTCCTCCTGCACGACCCCGATGTCTCGTTTAACGTGACAATGGACGAGGCAGGCGAGGACCCTCTGCCGACGTGATCGTCGCCAGAGGCCGTTTCTCTATGGAGGTCGGGGTTCGCGCATGAAAGGTATTGAATGTTCGAGGCTCTGAACGAGCGGCTGACAGGCGTCTTCGACCGGATCACCGGTCGCGGCGCCCTGTCCGAAAAGGATGTCGAGGAAGCGCTGCGCGAAGTCCGCGTCGCCCTGCTCGAGGCCGACGTCGCCCTGCCGGTGGTCAAGGACTTCATCAGCCGCGCCAAGGAACAGGCGACCGGCGAAGAGGTCATTCGCTCGGTCAAGCCGGCCGATCAGGTGGTCAAGATCGTCTATGACGGTCTGGTCGAGATGCTGGGCGGCGAAGAGCCGGTTCCGCTGAACACCAACGCGGCCCCGCCCGCCGTCGTCCTGATGGCCGGCCTGCAGGGGTCGGGCAAGACGACGACCTCGGCCAAGCTGGCGCTGCGCCTGACCAAGTTCGATCGCAAGAAGGTCATGATGGCCTCGCTGGACACGCGTCGTCCGGCGGCCATGGAACAGCTGGCGACCCTGGGGCAACAGATCGAGGTCGCGACCCTGCCCATCGTGGCGGGCGAGAGCGCGGTCCAGATCACCCGTCGCGCCCTGCAGTCGGCCAAACTCCAGGGCTTCGACGTCCTGATCCTCGACACCGCCGGCCGCATCACCCTGGACGAGGCTCTGATGAACGAGGTGGCCGAGGTCGCCTCGATCGCCAAGCCGGTCGAGACCCTGCTGGTCGCCGACAGCCTGACGGGTCAGGACGCGGTCCGCACCGCCGCCGCCTTCCACGAACGCCTGCCGCTGACCGGCCTGGTGCTGACCCGCGCCGACGGCGACGGCCGCGGCGGCGCCATGCTGTCGATGCGCGCCGTCACCGGCCTGCCGATCAAGTATCTGGGCGCTGGTGAAAAGGTCGACGCTCTCGACGTCTTCGACGCCCGCCGCGTCGCCGGCCGCATCCTGGATCAGGGCGACATCGTCGCCCTGGTCGAAAAGGCCGCGACCGAGCTGGACCAGGCCAAGGCTGAGAAGATGGCCCGCAAGCTGGCCAAGGGTCAGTTCGATCTGGACGATCTGGCCGCCCAGCTGCAGCAGATGAAGAAGATGGGCGGGCTTCAGGGCATCATGGGCATGCTGCCCGGCGTGGCCAAGCTGAAGGCCCAGATGGCCGACAGCAACGTCAACGACAAGATGATCGCCCGTCAGGAAGCCATCATCAGTTCGATGACCAAGGCCGAGCGCAAGAAGCCCGACCTGCTGAACGCCAGCCGCAAGAAGCGCGTCGCCGCCGGCGCCGGCGTCGAGGTTCAGGACATCAACCGCCTGCTGAAGCAGCACCGGCAGATGGCCGACATGGTCAAGTCCCTGTCCAAGGGCGGCGGCAAGAACCTGCAGAAGATGGCCGCCATGATGGGCGGTCTCGGCGGAGGCGGCGGAATGCCTGGCCTTCCCGGCATGGGCGGCGGCCCCGACATGGCCCGCCTTAAAGCTCTGGGCGGCGGCAAGATGCCGGAGCCCAGCGCCGACGAAATGAAAGCCATTCAGGACCGGCTCGCCGGACTGGGCGGCGGACAACTTCCGGGGGGCCTTCCGGGCCTGCCGGGCTTCCCGAAAAAGAACTGATTTCGATTTTCTAGAAAGAGACTGAAAATGCTGAAAATTCGTCTGGCCCGCGGCGGCGCCAAGAAGCGCCCCTACTACTACATCGTCGTCGCCGACTCGCACGCCCCGCGCGACGGCAAGTTCATCGAGCGCGTCGGCAGCTACAACCCGATGCTGCCCAAGGACAGCGCCCAACCGCGCGTCGTCCTGAAGGCCGAACGCATCGCCGAGTGGCTGGGCAAGGGCGCTCAGCCGACCGACCGCGTCGCCCGCTTCATCAGCCAGTCGCAGGACGAAGTCCTGGTCGGCAAGGTCCAGTGGACGCAAGGCAACAACCCGAACAAGGGCGCGCCGGGCAAGAAGGCCCAGGAACGCGCCGCCGAGCGCGCCCAGCGCGAAGCCGACCGTCTGGAAGCTGAAGCCGCCGCCAAGGTCGAGGCCGCTGAAGCC
>JALAGW010000194.1 GCA_022712235.1 Brevundimonas sp.
AGATGATGGAATCGCCGCGCTGGACGATGCGGTCGGGGTTGGCGCAGATCAGCTCCAGCCCGCGCGCGACGGCGGGCGTCAACCGCTCGCGATAGTCCTCGGGCGTCTCGGTCGTGTCGTCATAAGGGCCGGTGACGGAGATGAAGGCCGCGTCGCTGGCATCGTGGGCGCTGGTCAGGTCCAGGCCTTCATAGAGGACGAAGTCGCGATCCGGCCCGATGATCCAGGCCGGTCCGGGCGCGCGGCGCGCCAATTCCATGCGGGTGGCGTCGCCCGAGGTGACGAAGGCCTTCCAGGCGCTGCGCGGCACGCCCAGAGAATCCAGCTGCGCCACCACGTCCGACGAGGGGCGCGGCGAGTTGGAGATCAGGACGACATGGCCGCCCTTTTCATTGAACTTCGTCAGGGCCTCGCAGGCCACGGGCCAGCTTTCGCGGCCGTTGTGGATCACCCCCCAGACGTCGCACCGCAGGATGTCGTAGTCGTCGGCGACGGCGGACAGGCGGGGCAAGGCGTGAGGCAGGGTCATGGCCCGGTTATAGCCATCGAGGCGCTGGGGGAAAGTCCGCAGCCGCCCCTCCCGTCATTGGGCGACGCCATACGCTTTCCCTCTTCGCCCTCGCCTCGCTTCCTGCTAACCGGCTTGAGACATGAAAATCTCTCGCCTCGCCTACGCCGCCTACGGCATCGCCCTCGTCGTCATCGTGCTGGACCAGCTGACCAAGGCCTGGGTTCTGGGCGCCATCGACGCGGCCCATATCTCGCAGATCCCGGACGGCTATCGTATCGCCGAGGTCATGCCGCCGGTCTTCAATCTGACCTATGTGCTCAATACCGGCGTCAGCTTCGGCCTGTTCGGCGGCGGCGCGGGCCGCTGGATCTTGAGCGCCTTCTCCGTCCTGGTGGCCGCGGCTCTCGCCGTCTGGGCCACCCGTTCCAACCGCAAGCTGATGACCGCCGCCATCGGCCTGGTCATGGGCGGCGCCCTGGGCAATGTCTTCGACCGCATCCGTTTCGGCGGCGTGGTGGACTTCCTCGACTTCTCGGGAACCGGCTTGTTTCCGTGGATTTTCAACATCGCCGACGCCGGCATCACCGTGGGCGTCGTCCTGTTGATCCTTGACAGCTTCCTGTCCGAACGCCGCACCACGGTTGGCGCGGCCCACGAAAAGTCGTAATCACCCCCTCTTCGTTATCGTCCCGAGCCAGCGCCGTTGGGCGCGCCTCCCGGAGCCGAGCTGACCTTATGCGTATCCGTAGCGCCTTCACTGTGGCCCTTCTTTCCGCCACCGCCCTTGGCCTGACCGCCTGCGGGGGTCTGAAACAGAGCATCGGCATGACCAAGGTCGTGCCGGACGAGTTCGTCACCGTCGCCAGCGCGCCGCTCGCCGTACCGCCGGAATACGGCCTGACCCCGCCGTCGCCGGGCCAGCCGCGCCCGCAGGAGCTCGCGCCGGAAAGCGCCGCGCGTCAGATTCTGCTGGGCCAACGTCAGGCCGTCACCCGCACCGGCGGCGAACAGGCCCTGGTGGCCCAGGCCGGCGCCGACCGCGCCGATCCCCTGGCCCGCTATGTCGTGGACGACGAGTTCGGCGACCTGGCCCACAAGGAAGAAAGCTGGGCCAACCGCGTGATGTTCTGGCGCAAGAACGACCCGGCCACCCAGGCGCCGACCGTCAGCCAGAGCGCCGATGGCGCCCGCACCATCGACGCCAGCACCGAACACGCCCGCCTGCAGGCCCTGACCGGCGGCCGCGAGGGCATTTCGATCACGCCCCGCCAGGACCGCGGCTTCAAGCTGCCGGGCCTCTAGGTCTCACGGGCGTCATCGCCTGGGATTTCAGGACGCGTCTGGTCTCGCGACCGGCGCGTCCTTTTCTTTGCGCCCAACCTCAGGGAACTCCTGCATGTCCGACACGATCGATCTCGCCGCCCTGTCCGGGCTGGACCAGCTACGCCTGATGCTGGACGGTCGTCTGCCCGCCGCCCCTATCGCCGAAACGGTGGGGTTTCGCCTGACCGAGCTGGCGGAAGGCCGCGTCGCCTTCGAGGGCGAGCCGACGCTGGCCGTCTATAATCCGATCGGGTCAGTGCACGGCGGCTGGATGGCGACCCTGCTCGATTCGGCCTGCGGCTGCGCGGTCCATTCCGTGCTGAAACCGGGCCAGGCCTATACGACGCTGGAGCTGAAGACCGTCTTCCACAGGGCGCTGAAGGCGGGGACGCCTGTGCGCGCCGAGGGTCGGATCGTCCAGGCCGGGCGTCGCGCCGCCTTCTCCGAGGCCGACCTGCGCGGTCTGGACGGCGCCCTCTACGCCACCGCCACCTCGACCTGCCTGGTGATGGAACGGGCTTAAGACGTCAAGACGCGGGGCAGCTTGAAAGAGACGGTTTCGCGCGCCCCGTCGTCCTCGGTCACGGTCGCATCGAATCGGTCGCGAATGGCGTCGATCAGGGCCTCGATCAGGGGTTCCGGCGCCGAGGCTCCGGCGGTGACGCCGACCGTGGTCACGCCGTCGAACCAGGCCCAGTCCACGTCCCCGGCGTCATCAACCAGCCGGGCGTCGCCCGCCCCGGCCTTGAGCGCCACATCGACCAGACGGGCCGAGTTGGACGAGTTCCTGGACCCGACCACCAGCACCAGCTGGCTGCCCTCGCCCAGGCGTTTGACCGCCTCCTGACGGTTGGTGGTGGCGTAGCAGATGTCTTCCTTGTGCGGGTCCGGCAGCTCCGGAAAGCGCCGCTTCAGGGCCGCCAGGATGTCGGCGGTGTCGTCCACCGACAGCGTCGTCTGGGTGGCGTAGGCCAGGGGCTGATCGCCCGGCCGCTGAAACGCCTCGGCGTCCGCCACCGTCTCGACCAGGCTGATCGAACCCGGCGGCAGCTGGCCCATGGTGCCCACGACCTCGGGGTGGCCGGCGTGGCCGATCAGAACGATGTGCCGGCCCGCCGCATGATGGCGCTCGGCCTCAACGTGGACCTTGGACACCAGGGGGCAGGTGGCGTCGAGGAACAGCATCTCGCGCGAGCGCGCCGTGGCCGGCACCGACTTGGGCACGCCGTGGGCCGAAAAGACCACGGGCCGGTCGTCGGGGCATTCGTCCAGTTCCTTGACGAAGATCGCGCCCAGGCCCTTCAACCGCTCGACGACGTGGCGGTTGTGAACGATTTCGTGACGCACATAGACGGGGGCGCCGAACTTCTCGATGGCGCGCTCGACGATCTGGATGGCCCGGTCCACCCCGGCGCAGAAGCCGCGCGGCGTGGCGAGGCGCACGGTCAGGGGGCGGCGGTCAAAACTCGAGGACGGTGCGGGCGCGTTCATGGGCGGAACCTAGTCGCTCGCGCGCCCTGCCGCCACTGCCTGCATGGTCGTGTTTGCCGCGCCTCGCTTTAGCCGCTATCAGCATTGAGCGTGGCCTGGTCGGACGTCCGATCGTTCCGCGCCCCCTTCGACTGCCGGAAAGCTCCTGATGCGTCGCGTCCTGACCGCCCTCGCCGCCCTCTCCCTCGCGGCCGTGCTGATTCCCCAATCCGCCGAGGCCCAGTCCAGCGGCCGTCCAGGCGGTCAGCAGAGTCGTGACCAGGCGCCGGATCAAGGCACCTCTCAGCGCTCGCGTCAGGTGCGGATCGCACCTCTAAGCCGACGCGCCAACGCCGGTCCCTGCCCCTATGTGAAGGTGCTGTACGACGCGGCCCGCTACGTCGAACTGGCGGATTTCACGCGCCCGACAGTCGCCGGCGTCGGCTTCACGGGTGAAATCGAGGGCGTTTCGGCGGACTGCGTCTATCGCGAAGCCGATCCGATCCGTCTGGATTTCAACGTCCTGTTCAACCTCGGCAAGGGGCCGCAGGCCAGCGGCGACGCCCGCACCTATCGCTACTGGGTGGCGGTGACCGAACGCAACTCGGCCGTTCTGGCCAAGGAATATTTCGACCTGCCGGTGAACTTCGAAGGCCAGACCACGGCCTCGGTCCAGCAGGCCCAGTCGATCGTCATTCCCCGCGCCGACGCCACCACGGCGGGCAGCAATTTCGAGGTCCTGATCGGCTTCGAGGTCACGCCTGAAATGGCCGAATTCAACCGCTCGGGCAGCCGCTTCCGCGTCACCGCCGGCCAGACCCAACCGAACCCCTAAGAACATGACCGATCTCAAGACCTCTCTCAGCGAAGCGGTCGCCGCCGCCTTCGCCGCCGAAGGCGTGGACAAGGCCCTGGCCCGCGTCACCGCCTCCGACCGTCCCGACCTGGCCGACTTCCAGTCGAACGGCGCCCTGGCCGCCGCCAAGGCGCTGAAGGCCAATCCGCGCGAACTGGCCGCCAAGGTGGCCGAACGCCTGGCCGCCGATCCGCGCCTGGCCTCGGTCGAGGTCGCCGGCCCCGGCTTCATCAATCTCAAGCTGTCTGACGCCGCCCTGGCCCAGCGCGCGGCCGAGGTCGCGGCGGACGAGGAACTGGCCGGCGCCTCGCGCGTCGAACCGCGCAAGGTCGTGATCGACTACGCCGGTCCCAATGTGGCCAAGCCGATGCACGTCGGCCATCTGCGCTCCTCCATCATCGGCGAAAGCCTGAAGCGCCTGTTCCGCTTCCGCGGCGACGCCGTCTGGGGCGACGCCCACTTCGGCGACTGGGGCTTCCAGATGGGCCTGCTGATCACCGCCTGCGGCGACGAGAACCTGGCCGACGCCTTCATGGCCGACGGCGACGGTCCCTACCCCGCCGAGAGCCCGGTCACGCTGGAAGATCTGGAGCGCCTCTATCCCCAGGCCGCCGCCAAGGCCAAGGAAGACCCCGCCTTCCGCGACCGCGCCCGCAAGGCGACGGCTGAACTGCAAGCCGGCCGTCCCGGCTACCGCGCCCTGTGGGCCCACTTCGTCGCCGTCAGCCGCACGGCGCTGAAGCGCGAGTTCGGCGCCCTGGACGTCACCTTCGACCTGTGGAACGGCGAATCCGACGCCGATCCCCTGATGCCGGAAATGCTGGCGCACCTGAAGGAGACCGGCCTGCTGGTCGAGGACGACGGCGCCCAGGTGGTCCACGTCGCCCGCGAAGGCGAGACCCGCAAGAAGAAGCTGGCCGACGGCTCGGTGATCGAAGCGCCGTCGCCCCCGCCCCTGCTGGTGGTGTCGTCGGAAGGTTCGGCCATGTACGGCACGACCGACCTGGCCACGATCCTGGACCGCAAGAAGTCGATCGGCCCCGACCTGATCCTCTACGTCGTCGACGAGCGTCAGGCCGAGCATTTCGAGCAGGTCTTCCGCGCCGCCTATCTGGCTGGCTACGCCCCCGAAAAGTCGCTGGAGCACCTCGGCTTCGGCACCATGAACGGCGCCGACGGCAAGCCCTTCAAGACCCGCGCGGGCGGCGTGCTGAAGCTGCACGACCTGATCACCATGGCCACCGACAAGGCGCGCGAGCGCCTGCACGAGGCCAAGCTGGGCGACGACCTGCCCGAGGCCGAGTTCGAGGATATCGCCCGCAAGGTGGCGGTGGCCGCGCTGAAGTTCGCCGACCTGTCGAACAACCGCACCACCAGCTACGTCTTCGATCTCGACCGCTTCATGAGCTTCGAGGGCAAGACCGGCCCCTATCTGCTGTATCAGGCCGTGCGGGTGAAATCCCTGCTGCGCAAGGCGGCGGATCAGGGCGTGGCCTTCTCCCCCATCGCCGTCGTGGAACCGGCCGAGCGCGACCTGGCCCTGACGCTGGACGCCTTCGACGCGGCCACGGCGGACGCCTATGACAAGCGTTCGCCCAACCTGATCGCCGAGCACGCCTATCGGCTGGCGCAGAGCTTCTCGAAATTCTACGCCGCCTGCCCGATCCTGGTCGCGCCGGACGAAACGACCAAGGGCTCGCGCCTGGCCCTGGCCGCCGCGACCCTGCACCAGTTGGAGACTGCGCTGCGCCTGCTGGGCATCGAGACGCCCGAGCGGATGTAACTTCCGTCTGCGTCATCCCGGACGGCCCGCAGGGCCGATCCGGGACCGCCGGAAGCGTAATCGCCCGAATGTCGAGCCTTGGGTGGTCCCGGCTCTCCGCTGCGCTTCGGCCGGGATGACGGGGGAGAGCGGTTTCGCTATGGTTCTGTCTTGCTACGGAGCCTCCCCTTTTCATGTCCCTCGACGCCTTCATCGCCGGCCTGCCCAAGGCCGAACTGCACCTGCACATCGAGGGCTCGCTCGAGCCGGAACTGATGTTCGAGCTGGCGCAGCGCAACGGCGTCGCCATTCCCTACGACAGCGTCGAGGCCGTGCGCGCGGCCTATGATTTCTCGAACCTGCAGGACTTCCTCGACATCTATTACGCCGGCGCCGCCGTGCTGCTGTCGCGTCAGGACTTCGAGGACCTGGCCTTCGCCTATTTCCAGCGCGCCGCCGCCGACAACGTCCGCCATGCCGAGATCTTCTTCGATCCCCAGACCCATACCGACCGGGGCGTGCCTTTCGGCGTGGTGGTCGAGGGTCTGATCGCCGGCATGGACCGGGCCAGGGCCGAGCTGGGCGTCACCAGCGGCCTGATTCTCAGCTTCCTGCGCCACCTGTCCGAAGACGAAGCCTTCGCCACCCTGGAGGCCGCCAAGCCCTACCTGCACCACTTCATCGGCGTCGGACTGGATTCGTCCGAGGTCGGCCACCCGCCGTCCAAGTTCCAGCGCGTCTTCGCCGCCGCTCGCGACTTAGGGCTTAAGCTGTGCGCCCACGCCGGCGAGGAAGGCCCGCCCGAATACGTCCGCGAAGCCCTGGACCTGCTGGACATCGACCGCATGGACCACGGCAACCGCTCGATGGAGGACGAGGCCCTGATCGCCCGTCTGGCCGCCGAACAGATGACCCTGACGGTCTGCCCCCTGTCAAACCTGAAGCTGTGCGTGGTCAAGGATCTGAAGGACCACCCGGTCCCCGAAATGCTGCGTCGCGGCCTGCACGTCACCCTGAACTCGGACGACCCGTCCTATTTCGGCGGCTATGTGAACGCCAACTACATCCAGCTGGCGAACGCCGTGGGCCTGACACGGGAGCAGGTTACGCAACTGGCGAAGAACAGTTTTGAAGGCAGTTTCCTCAGCGACGCCGACAAGGCCGCGCGGCTGGCCGAAGTGGACGCCTACGCGGCGGCGCACTGACGTTTCTCTACGTCACCCTCCGGTCAAGGCGGAGGGTGACGGAAGAAGAATGGATCAGCCAAGAAGCGTGACGGCTTCGATCTCCACAACACCCAGCATCGCGTAGCTGCCCTTGGCCGCCGCCGCCGTGTCCGGCGCAATGGCCCGGCAGGCGTCCTCGATGACCACGGCCTCGAAGCCTTCGCGCACGGCGTCCTCGGCGGTGAAGCGAACGCAATAGTCATAGGCCAGGCCGCACAGGAAGACCCGCTTCACGCCCCGGTCGCGCAGCAGGCCCGCCAGGCCCGTCGCCGTCCTGTGGTCGTTCTCATAGAAGCCGGAATAGGAATCGACCGCCGGATTATAACCCTTGCGGACCACGGCTAGGGCCTTGGTCACGGCGGGCAGGACATAGGGATGGAAGTCCGCCCCCGCCGTCCCCTGCAGGCAATGATCCGGCCACAGCATCTGGCGGCCGTCGCCGACCTCTATCTCGGCTATGGGCGCCGCGCCCGCGTGGTTTGAGGCGAAGCTGATCTGGTCCGGCGTGTGCCAGTCCTGGGTGGCGATCACGGTGTCGAACCGCTCGGCCAGCCGGTTGATCAGGGGCATGATCCC
>JALAGW010000195.1 GCA_022712235.1 Brevundimonas sp.
ACGGAGGGGGCGTCTCGACGGCCGACGTTTGCGCCGCCCCCTCCACCACTTCGTGGTCCCCCTCCCCACAGAGCGGGGAGGAAAGAAGCGCCTTACTGCGCCGCCGTCGCCTTCGGCTTCAGGTAGCGGTCCAGCCAGGTGACCATTTCCCACTGGGTGTGGCCGACCGACTCGCGGGCGCGGTAGCCGTGGGCTTCCAGCGGCAGGACGACGTAACGCACGGTCGCGCCATTGCCCTTCAGCGCCGCATAGAAACGCTCGGACTGCACCGGGAAGGTGCCCGAGTTGTCGTCGGCGCCGCCGTGGATCAGCAGGATCGGCTCATTGACCTTGTCGGCGTAGGTGAAGGGCGACATCTCCGTATAGGTCTCGGTCGCCTCCCAGTAGGAGCGTTGCTCGGCCTGGAAACCGAACGGCGTCAGGGTGCGGTTATAGGCGCCCGACCGCGCGATGCCGGTCTTGAACAGGTCGGTGTGGGCCAGCAGGTTGGCGGTCATGAAGGCGCCATAGGAGTGGCCGCCCACGGCGATCCGGTCGCGGTCGGCGACGCCCAGGGCCACCACCGCATCCACCGCCGCCTTGGCGCTGGCCGACAGCTGCTCGATATAGGTGTCGTTCGGCTCGGCCCCGTCCTTGCCGATGATGGGCATGGTCGGGTCGTCCAGGACGGCATAGCCCTGGGTCAGCAGGAAGAGGTGGCTGATGCCGGTCGGGCGCACGAAGCGGTTGTCGGTGTCCACCACCTGCCCCGCCACGGCGGCGTCGGTGAACTCGGCCGGATAGGCCCACATCACCAGCGGCAGCGGACCGTCGCGATCCTTGTCGTAGCCGGCCGGCAGATAGAGGGTGCCTGACAGCTGGACCCCGTCGTCGCGGGTATAGGTGATGAGCTGGCTCTTCACCTCGGCCAGTTGCGGGGCCGGGTCCGGGAACTGGGTCAGTTGGGTCACGCCGCCGTCGAGGTCGCGCAGGCGCAGGTTGGCCGGATCGGTGCGGCTCTCGCGATAGGTGACCAGCTTGCGGCCTGCGTCGTCCAGAATGCCGACGACGGTTTCATATTCGCCCTGGGCCGAGCGCCAGACACGTTCCGTCGCGCCGGTCTTCAGGTCCAGGGTGTCGAGGAAGGGATATTCGCCCTGGCGCGTCGCGCCGTCGCCCTCGACGAAGACCTTGGCCCCGTCGGCGGTGAAGCGGATGGTCGAACGGCCGCGCGCATTGGGCTCGACGACCACCGAGCCGGGATCGTTATAGCGGTCCTGATAGTTGCGATCGACCAGGACGCGGCCGGCGCCGGGGTTCGACGGATCGACCAGGGTGCGGGTCTCGTGACGGGTGTTGAACCAGCGGCTGTTGACGATGGCCACGTCGTCGCGGCCCCACTGCACGCCGGCATAGCGCTCCTTCAGGTCCACAAGCGTGCGCGGGCGGTCGTTAAAGGGCGCGGGCAGCATGAAGACGCGGTCGCGGACCTCGGCGGCGTTACGCGGATCGCCGCCGTCTTGGGCCTCGACCCAGACCAGGGTCGCGTCGGCGTCGGCGCGCCACTGGGCCGAGCGCGGGCCGGGGGCCACGGCGTCGAACGGCGTCGGCACGTTGTCGCGCAGCGGCAGGTCGGCCACGCGATGCGCCTCACGCCCGTTCAGATCGGTGATGATGACATCCGCCGGGACGAGGCTGGCGGGCACGACATAGGAATAGGGCTTCTTGACCCGCGTCTGCAGGATGTAGCGGCCGTCCGGCGACACCGAGACGTTAAGGAAGACGCCCGGCTGGCCAATCGTCCGCGCGCGGCTATTCAGCGGCACGATGGTCAGTTGGCTGGTGAAGTAGTGCTCGAACAGGGCCTCGTCGCCAGCATCGGACAGCAGGTCCTGATAGGTGCGAACCGGCGCCGCGCGGCCGCCAGTTTCTTCCACGGTCGGCCCCACAGGCGGACGGGTCACGTCCGGCGCGGCGCGGCGACCGGCGGGCACCGCCTGCACCAGCAGACCCGAAGCGTCGGGCAACCAGCTGTAACCCGAGCCGGCGACGGCGTTGACGCTGGGTCCCGTCAGGCGGCGCGCCTGGGCCGAGGCCACGTCGGCGGTCCAAAGCTCAAGGCCGGTCGAGGTGTTCAACAGGAAGGCCACGGCCTTGCCGTTCGGCGCCCAACTGACATGGGTCAGACGCGCGTTAACGGGCAGACCGGCGACGGGACGCGCCGCGCCCCCCTCGACCGTCTGGAAGCTGAGGCCAGTCAGCCAGGTCACGCGGCTGTTGGCCGGGCCGTTGTTCTGCGGGTTGAAGCGGTATCCGGCCAGTCGCAGCATGGGCTCGGCCAGTTCGGCGATACTCGGCAGGCTGGAACGGTCCTGCAGCAACAGGGTCCGGCGATCCGGGCTGAGACTTGCGAGCGGATTGGGCTTGGAATCGAGAATCTGCGCAATCGGTTGCGGCGGCTGCTGATAGGTCGGCGCGGCGCCGACGGCCTGGGCCGAGGCCGGCTGGGCCAGGGCCGGCACGGCGGCCAGCAGGACAAGCGCCGGCAGGGCGGCCCTCAGGATCGTGTTGCGCATGGTTTCTTCCCCGAAACTTCGCCTTGAACGCGGCTTTCTCCGGTTTGACGAAAGATTGTGGGCAGGGTCAACCGCCAAGGTCGTCAACGACGCTTGCTCGCCGCCCTCGCCCGCTTTATGGACGGATAAGACCGCAATATTCATCAGACGGTGAAAAAAGGGAGAGCGATGCGCAAGATCTACGCTGACGTCACGTCCGCGCTGGAGGGCCTGACCTTTGACGGGATGACCGTCATGTCCGGCGGCTTCGGCCTGTGCGGCATTCCCGAAAACCTGATCGCGGGGCTGAAGGCCTCGGGCGTCAAGGGACTGACCGTCATCTCCAACAACGCGGGCGTGGACGGCTTCGGCCTGGGCCAACTGCTGGAGACCAAACAGATCGCCAAGATGATCTCGTCCTACGTCGGCGAGAACAAGGAGTTCGAGCGCCAGTATCTGGCCGGCGAGCTGCAGCTGGAGTTCAACCCCCAGGGCACCCTGGCCGAGCGCATCCGCGCGGGCGGCGCGGGCATCCCCGCCTTTTTCACCGCCACCGGCGTCGGCACCCTGGTCGCCGAGGGCAAGGAAGTGCGTGAGTTCGACGGCCGCAAATACGTCATGGAGACCGGCCTGGTCGCCGACCTGGCCATCATCAAGGCGTGGAAGGCCGATGAGCGCGGCAACTTGGTGTTCCGCAAGACGGCCCGCAACTTCAACCCGATGATGGCCACGGCCGGCAAGGTCACCGTCGTCGAGGTCGAGGAGATCGTCCCCGTCGGCTCGCTGGACCCCGACCACATCCACACGCCGGGCGTCTATGTCGACCGCCTGATCCAGACCGTGTCCGAGAAGCGCATCGAACAGCGCACCGTCCGCCAGAAGGAGGCCTGATCCATGGCTCGTACTCGCGAACAACTGGCCGAGCGCGCCGCCAAGGAGCTGCAGGACGGCTTCTATGTGAACCTGGGCATCGGCATCCCGACCCTGGTGGCCAACTACATCCCCGAGGGCATGGTCGTGACCCTGCAGTCCGAAAACGGCATGCTGGGCATGGGCCCCTTCCCCTATGAGGGCGAGGAAGATCCCGACCTGATCAACGCCGGCAAGCAGACGATCACCGAGATCCCCGAGTCGGCCTATTTCAGCAGCGCTGACAGCTTCGCCATGATCCGCGGCGGCCACATCAACCTGTCGATCCTCGGCGCGATGGAAGTGGCCCAGAACGGCGACATCGCCAACTGGATGATCCCCGGCAAGCTGGTGAAGGGCATGGGCGGCGCCATGGACCTGGTCGCGGGCGTCAAGCGCGTGGTCGTGGTCATGGAGCACGCCAACAAGCACGGCCAATCCAAGGTTCTGAAAGCATGCACCCTGCCGCTGACGGGCACGGGCGTCGTCAGCCGCATCATCACCGACCTGGCCGTCTTCGACGTCAAGCCGGACGGCGCGGGTCTGGAACTGATCGAGCTGGCCGAGGGCGTGACCCTGGACGAGGTCGCGGCCAAGACCGAGGCCGACTACACGGTGGCTGCGAACCTGGGCTGAACCGCCCTTCCCGTCTGAGACGTAAAACCCCGGCGACCGCGAGGCCGCCGGGGTTTTTCAATTCTTCCTTCTCCCCTTGTGGGAGAAGGACATCAGTTCCGCGTCGCCTGGAACCCCTGTTGATCAGTCCACAGGACGATCTGGCGGCTGGCCTCGGCGGTGGCGCGGTCGAAGGCCGCGACAATGGCCGACTGGCGGTTCTCGCCGGCGCTTTCGCTGACCGCGATGCGATCCTCCGCCACGATGCTGCGATCACCTGGTCGGATCAGCCGCAGCAGCACGACGATGTTGGCGTCCGGCACGGCGCCCGGCGCGGCATAGGCCGCCTCGAACCGACGCACGTCCACGCTCAGCAGCAGGCCATCGCGCGTCAGCGGGCCGCTGCTCAGCACCGTGCAGGTCCCGCCGTCCAGGAAGGCGTTGCGCAGGGCTTCCTCGAACAGGGTCTCGGCTGGCGACACCCAGCGCGCGCCCTTGATGTAGGCGGCCTCGGCCCCGGTCACGGCCAGAATACGGTCGCCGCGCGACGCTTCGGAGAAGTCGACGCGGCGCATCGAGACGTGCACGTCCGGGCAGGCCGAGGTCGCCCCCGTCCCGGCGAAGGCCGAGGCCCCGCCGAAGCGATACAGCTGGACCGGATCGGGCGAAGCCAGAAGGGCGCACCCGGACAGAGCGACCGATGCGCTGGCGATCAGAAGAGAAGAACGGATCACGGCTGCACCTCGATTTCCTTGGACGGGGCCTTGGCGATGAAGTCGCGCGGGCTTTCACGCACATTGTCGACCAGCGACTGCAGCGAGCGGGTCGCCTGATCCAGTTGACGGATGGTGTCGTTCAACTGCGGCACCGTCTGCGTGCCGAAGTCGCCCAGCGGGCCTTCCAGCCCGGTGGCCGATCGGTTGATCGAGGCGATGGCGGCCTGGGCCTCGCGCGTCGCGGCGTTGATGTTGGCGATGGCCTGCCTGCCGTCGCCGTCGATCATCTGACGCGCGCTGACGCCCAGGGCCTGATATTCGCCGACGGCGGCGTTGGCCTTGGTGATGGTTTCCTCAAGCTGCTGGAACATGCCCTTGCGGGCCTCCAGCTCGGCGGTCAGGGCCTCGACGTTCTTCACGCTGGACGAGAAGCTGCGGATGTTATCGTCCGACATGACCCGGTTGATCCGGTTCAGCGCGTCCACCGTCTGAGCCAGGACCGTGCCCGATCCGCTCAACAGTTCGGCGATGGGGCTGGGCTGGCTCTGGATCACCGGGACGACATTGTCGGGATACTGGTCCTTCAACAGGGCGCTGCTCGGCTCGCCCGCCGTGATCTGGATATAGTTCAGGCCGGTGATGCCCTGGGGTTCCAGCTGGGCGCGAGACGTGACACGCACCGGCGTGGTGCCGTTCAGACGGACGCGGGCGATGACCTGATCTCCCTTCTTGGGGTCCAGGTTCAGGGCCGTGACCTCACCGACGCGAATGCCGTTGAAGTGGACCTCGCCGCCCTCGGACAGGCCGCGCACGGGGCCGTAGAAGACGATGTCATAGACATCATAGTCATTGTTGAACTGCAGGCGGGCCAGCCAGATCGTGAACACGGCCAGCGCCAGCAACAGGGCGACTGTGGCGATGCCGACGGCGGCGTAGTGGGCGTCTCTTTCCATCTCGTCCCGCTCTCCTCAGGCGGCGCTCTGGTGAGCGGCGCGTCCGCGCGGCCCCAGGAAGTATTCCTTGATCCACGGATGCTCGGAACGCTCCAGTTCCTGAACCGTGGCCTTTTCGACGACGTGCTTGTCGGCCAGAACCGCCACCTTGTCGCAGATGGCGTAAAGGCTATCGAGATCGTGGGTGATCATGAAGACCGTCAGATCCAGGTCGTCCGACAGGTCACGGATCAGCTGATCGAAGGCGGCGGCCCCGATGGGGTCCAGCCCCGCCGTCGGCTCATCCAGAAAGATCAACTCGGGGTCCAGCGCCAGGGCGCGGGCCAGACCGACGCGTTTCCTCATGCCGCCCGAAAGCTCTGCAGGCTTCAGATAGAGGGCCTCGGGCTTCAACCCGACCATGGCGATCTTCATCTCGGCCAATTCGCGGATGGTGTTGCGCGGCAGGTTGGTGTGCTCGACCAGGGGCGAGGCGACATTGTCCAGGACCGTCAGGGCCGAGAACAGCGCGCCTTGCTGGAACAGGACCCCGGTGCGGCGCTCGACCTCGGCGGCCTCGGCCTTGGTCATCTCGTCGCGCTCATAGCCGAACAGCTTGATCGAGCCGCCCTCGGGCTGCTTCAGGCCGATGATGGAGTTGAGCAGCACGGTCTTGCCGGTGCCTGAGCCCCCGACGACGCCCAAGACTTCGCCCCGCCGCACGTCCAGATCCAGGTCCTGATGGATCACCCGGTCGCCGAACTGGCTCAGCAGGCCGCGCACCTCGATGACGTTCTCGCGCTGCGGCTTTTCCTTGCGGGCCGTCACAGGTTCAGCTCCAGGAAGATCATGGCGAAGACAGCGTCGAGGAAGATGATGGCGAAGATGGCCTGCACCACCGCCGCCGTCACCCGGCGCCCCAGACTTTCCACATCCCCGGCCACCGACATGCCCTGACGACAACCGATGGCGGCCACGACGACCGCGAAGACCGGCGCCTTGACCAGGCCGACCATCAGATGGGTGTCCATCATCGGGTCTTCGGTGATGCGCTGGATGAAGAAGGCGGGGCCATAGGCCAGCTCGCTCCACGTCACCAGCATGCCGCCGAACAGGCCTGTGACCATGCCGACGAAGGTCAGCAAGGGCAGCATCAACACCATGGCCGCCAGCCGCGGAATCACCAGGGCCTGGAACGGATTGACGCCCATGACCTGCATGGCGTCGACTTCCTGGTTCATGCGCATCGAGCCGATCTCGGCGGCGAAGGACGAGGCCGAACGGCCCGCCAGAAGGACGGAAGTGATGACCACGGCGAACTCGCGCAGCACCGAGACAGCGACCAATTGGACGGTGAAGACCCCGGCCCCGAACTGGGTCAGCAGATTGGCCCCCAGAAAGGCGATGACCGCGCCGATGAAGAAGTTGGTCACGGCGATGATGGGGATGGCGTCCAGCCCCGACCGCTCAGCCTGACTGAACCAGGCGGGCCAGCGGATGGCGCCGGGATGCCGAAAGGCCGATCCCACGGCCACGATCAGCCGCCCCAGGAAGGCCAGCGACAGCATGGCCTCGGCCAGGAAGTCGTAAACGCCCAGACCGATCTTGGCGAAGGTGCGGGTAAAGGCGTTGGCGCGACGCGGCGGCGCGCAGGACTCCCGGTCGAGCTTCTCGACCATGGCGTAGATGCGGCCGGCCTCAGGCCGCTCGGCCCAGGCCGCCTCGGGAATCGGCTGCGACGTCGCCTGGGCCACGGCCAGAGCCCCGGCCGTATCGAAGCGCCCCAGCTCCGTCAGGTCCAGGGCTTCAACGGCGCGGCCGCGCAAGTCTGTCTCCAGACGATCGCCCTGACGGCCGATGCCGGTTGTGGACCAGTCACCTGACAGGCGCAGGATCGCCGCCTGCCCTTCCCGGTCCTGGATTTGATACTGCGCCGTCCGGCTCATTGATCAGTCTTCGACGCTGGCGAAAGAAGGCGCATGGCAAGGCTTAGACCGAGCCGCGTCGCGGCTGTCAACGCCCGATGACTTTCTCCAGTCCTGCCCTGCAAGCTCGCCCTCCCTGGATACGGCGCAGCTTTATCAACGTCGGTCGCGAGGTTTCGTTCAGCGCGGCAAGCGTCAACGCAGATAATCGAGCAAGGACACCTGACGCAGTTGACTGATCACCTGGGCCGAGGCCTGAAGCGCGATCTGGGCCATTTCCAGTTCCGTCACCGCCTCGGCCATGTTGGCGTCGGTCTTGCCCGACAGCATGGTGTCGACAGAGATCTTTCGCGATTCCTGGGATTCCAGCAGGGTGTCCACGCGCGCCTGCATCGAGCCGTTCTTGGCCTGGATGTCGACCACGGCCTTGGCCGCCGTCTCGAACCGCGTCATCAGCGCCGTCAGGGCCGTCTTCTGGGCGTCGTCCATCTGACCGTTCAGCGGCGTGGCCTGATGCAGGACCTGAATGTCGCGGAAGACGTCGAACAGGGCCTGGCCCACATCGCTGGCGAGGAAGCCCGTATCCATGGTCACGGTCTCGTCCAGCACGGAGGTCTGCTTGAGCTGGTCGTTCCTGAAGCCGTCCGCCGTGGCGGGCATGGCGGCCAGCTTCTCAAGATCGGTCGCCCCGACAGGCGTGGCGGGCAAGACCACCGCCTGCTGATCCACATCGCCGCCGGCGAACAGATACTTGCCCTGATGCTTCATGTTCAGGCCGTCCTGGGCCATCTTGAAGATGGTCTCCATCTCGGACATCAGCCCTTCCATCCGCCCGGCGGCGATGGCGTTGGCGATGGCCTGACGCCCGGCGGTCGCGGCGTCGGCGACCCGCCCCAGACCCATGTCCTGCATGGTCAGCCGGTCGGCCACGGTCTTGTTGGTGTCGATGAAGCCCTGGATGCGCGTCTGGCTGGACTTCAGCGCGATGACGGTTTCCGACTGCCGACCGAAGCCGACCAGATCGGTGGCGTTCTTCTTGGTGTTGACCTTGTTCTGCGCCTCTTCGCCGCGCGCCTGCGCGTTCATCAGATGCAGCAGGGCGGTCTGATAGTTTCCAAACGTCGAAACGCGGGTCATCGCATCATCCCGATCAGGGTGTCGTACATTTCCGACGCCGCCTGGATCAGGCGCGCCGAAGCGTTAAAGGCTTGCTGATAGGTGGTCATCAGCACCAGTTCCTCGTCCATGTTGACGCCCTCGACCGAGCTGCGCCGCGCCGAGGCCTCCTGATAGAGGGCGCTCGCGCTGGTCGAGCGATTCTTGGCCATCGTCGCCTTGCCGCCGATCTCGCCCGAAAACTCGGCCGCATAGCGCGACAGGGACATGTTGACCCCGCCCGCGCCGCCGGCCGCGGAAAACGAGGTCGCGTTCTGGTCGGCGTTGGCCAACAGACGCCCGCCGCTGCCGTCGTTCTTGCTGAGCGCCGGCGTCCCCGCCGCCACGCCGAGGTTCAACTGGGCCAGGGCCAGCAGCGACGGGTCCTTGGCGATGTCGGATCGCACCGAGAAGCCGCCGCTGCGCGAGGCGCGGGCGCCGCTCAGACCGAACAGGTCGCTCATCGAGACGCCGGACGGAACCTGGCGGGTGCCGTCCTCCACCACCGACATGGTGGACGGCGGCGCGCCGTGCCCCGTGAAGATCAGTTCGCCGGCGCCATTGAGGCTGAACCGGCCATGCTGGCCGACGCCCGTCGTGGGATCGTTCAGCGCCGTCAGCATCTCGGCCATGGTCCCGGCCCCTGCGGGCACAGCGACGGAAATGTCGCGGATGCGCGAACCCGAGGCGTCGGTGAAACGGAACTTGACCGTCTCGCCCGGCGTGAAGCCGTGCTGCGAGGCCGCCGTCAGCCCCGTGTCGTAGAGCGCCGGCCGATCCGTCGAGACCAGATCATTCAGGCCAAAGTAATGCGAGAAACCGCGCCCCGCCTTGTTGCTGGGATTGGTCGCGTCGTCAGCGATGGCGACGCCCTGCCCCGCCGGAGCCTGAATGCTCAGGCGACCGTCGACGAAGCTGGCGGTCGCCCCGCCCAGTTGGCCGTTCAGGGTGGCCAGGAAGGTGGCGGGCGTCGCCGCCACTCCGTTGATCGTCATCGTCCCGCCCGAGAAGACGATCTGGGCCGAGTTCTGAATGACGCCCTGGTCGTTGACGGTGGTGATGGTGGTCGTGCCGGTGAACCCCGCCAGAGCCGTTTCCAGCGTCTGGCCGACATTGCGGCCGTTCAGAACCGACGGCGCCGGAACGGCTGACGAGGCGTTGTGCGCGCGGTTCAGCTCATCGGCCAGACGCGTCATCAGTTCGCCCAGACGATCCGCCGCCGCCGGCGCATCCACGTCGCGCAACTCCAACAGCCCCTTGATCTCGCCCGAGGCCAGACCTTCGGTCAGCGGACGGCGCTGGCCGTTCGGCTCGGTGATCATGATCTGGTTGAAGACGGATTCCGAGGAAACGGCCCCGGCCCGATTATACTCCAGCTTCGACGCGCCCTGCCCGGCCAGCAGAATGCCCGCCCCGGTTCGCACCTCGACCCCGCCGACCGAACGCGTGGTGATCCGCACGTCCATCTGTTCGGACAATTCGTTGATCAGGCTGGCCTGAATGGTCTGGGCGCCGGTCGAATCCGTGCCCACGACATTGGCCTTGGCGATGTCGACGTTCAGTTTCTCGATCTGCTCGACCAGATCATTGACGCGATCCACAGCGCTGGCCAGGCGGCCGTCGGCTTCCTCGCGCGTCGCCTGGATCTCCTTGGCGACACGAGCGGCCTCGTCGAACATGGCCTGGGTCTTCCAGATCGCCTCCTGACGCAGCGGCCCCGAAGTGGCGTTTTCGGCCGAGGTGGAGAAGGCCGAGAAGATCTTGTCGATCTGCGAGAAGAAGCCCGTGTCCGCGCCCGGATCGCCGAACAGCGACTGGATATGGTCGAACAGTTCATAGCGCACGGCCTGACGTCCGGCGTCGGCCCCGGCGCTCAGGCTGGCCGCCTGCAGAAAACGGTCGGTGGCCAGACGAATGCGCGCCACCTCGACCCCGGCGCCGGTTCCCTGGCTGGCCCAGGACTGCTGATCCGCCACCTTGCGGATATAGCCCGGCGTATTGACGTTCGAGACGTTGTCGGAAATCACCCGCAGCTGCTGCTGCGCGGTGTTCATGCCCGAGGTGGCGATGTTCATGATGGAGTTCAGGGACATCAGAAGCGCGCTCCATACAGGGCCGCGCCCGGCAAGCCTTGCTGGCCTGCGCGCAAATTTTGCCCGGCTTGTCGGTTAGCCATTCTAGCCAACTCCTTGAATTTCTTAACCATCGGCTTTTCAGCCCCTGTGCGTTCCCCCGATGCGGCGCAATTCGCAGGCCATGTCGTCAGGCGCCCGGTCCGCCCGGCAAAAAGCGTAGAGGCGCGGCAAGAACCGCCGAGCGAAACCGGTCTGAGCTGTCGGACGACAGAAACAAATTTCATTATATTTCAGTAACTTATTTGAAGAAAGCAACTTGGCCCGGACCTTGCGCAGCGTCTCTCGAATATCCCGAGCGCAGTAGGCGCCGCCCACCCAGCGAAAGCCCTCTCGCCGCTCATGTCCGCGCTCAGCGTCATGTCCCCGCTCGTCCCGACCGCATCGGTCGGCGCGACCGCACCATCCGGAGAAACGCGTGCAG
>JALAGW010000196.1 GCA_022712235.1 Brevundimonas sp.
CCGGGCGTCGACGCCCAGCGCCGTGGCGTCCCCGGCGCCGCCGACGGGGATGGAGCCGGGCAGGGGGTAGTCGCGCAGCAGGTCGCCGTTGGCCGGGGCGCCGCCGGAATAACGCGAGGCCGAGGCGTCGACCTTGATGAAGCCGCCGAACTTGACCGTGTGGTCGCCGATGCGGAAGCCTTCCTCGCGGGGGTTGGTCGAGACGGGCGTCGGCGCCGGTGGGGCGGCCGGGCGGGTCTCCAGACGGATGATGTCCTGGGCTTGCGCGGTTTGTTGCGTTCGCGCGGCGGCGACTTCGGACTTCAGGCTGTTCAGCTCGGCCTCGAGCTGCGCGATGCGGGCCTCGAGGGCCGCATTGGCGTCCTGCGCCCAGGCGGCGCCGGGCGCAAACAGGAGCGCAGCCGCGGCCGCGCCGCCGAGCAGGCGGAATCTTCCCATGTCATGTCCTCCCGGGTTCATCTGATGCGAACCTCGAGACGGCAGCATTCCGTGCGAGGGCGGTTTGCGGCCATTAGCCATTGGTCTAGTTTCGACCAAAGTCGAGGCGCGGCATGGTGTCGTCACAGCGCGGCCTCGACCCGAAAAAGAACCGCGCGCGGGAAGGATTTTCATGGATCGCATCGTCGTCGCCGACGACCACCCTCTGTTTCGGGCGGCGTTGAGATCGGCCGTCGAAAAAGCCGCGCCCGGCGCCGTGATTGCGGAATGCGCCAGTCTGGCCGAGGTTCTGGCCACGCTAGGCGAGGGCGCGACCGATCTGTTGCTGCTGGACCTGAAGCTGTCGGACAGCGAGGGCATGGGCGGCCTGACTCGCATCCGCGCCGATCATCCGGCCGTGCCGGTCGCCGTGGTCTCGGCCAGCGAGGAGCCGCCGACCGTGCGCCGCGCCCTGACGCTCGGCGCGGCCGGCTTCATTCCCAAGTCCGCCGCCCTGCCGGTCATGGTCGAGGCCATAACCGCCATCCTGGCGGGCGACAGCTGGGCCCCCGACGTCGGCGAGCCGGGAGCCGAGGAGGGCGACCTTGAGGCCCGCATCGCCAGCCTGACCCCGTCGCAGCTGCGCATCCTCGAAGGCCTGAAGGCCGGGCGGCTGAACAAGCAGATCGCCTTCGACCTCGGCGTCACCGAGGCCACCATCAAGGCTCATCTGACCAGCGTCTTCCGCAAGCTGGGCGTGCATAACCGCACCCAGGCGGTAATCCTGGCCCAGTCGATCGACCTCTGACGTTCGCCCCCGGTCGAGGCCGTTGAGCCTCAGTCCTCGGACGGTTCGTCGTCGTTCTTGTTCAGACCCGCGGCCTTGGCGGCGCGCTTGGCGGCCTTGGCCGCCGCCTTGGCTTCGGCCTTCTTGGCCTCCGCGCGTTCGCGTTCCTGTCGTTCGAAGCTGTAGTTGGGCTTGCGGGCCATGTTGTCCTCTCGCGCCAGGCCGCCGAACGGCGACGTCAGACCTTCATGTGGCGGCAGTCGCCCTTCGGGACAACAGGGAAACCTCCCTGGGCTGACATTCGGATCGAACAGACGTCGCCGTTCGACCAAAGTCGCTCTCTCCAAAGTCCGCGACCTGCTGTCACTCTCCCTTCCGACGATCCGGCAACAGGATCGCGAGGAAACGGCCGCGCCACGCGGCTTCAAAGGAAGGGACTGCCCATGACCGACCGCACCGTGGGTGCGGCGGAGGGCGCGGAGCACACGGTCGACAAGAACGACCGGCTGGTGATCCTTGCGTCGTCCGTCGGCACCGTCATCGAATGGTACGACTTCTATCTTTACGGCTCTCTGGCCGCGATCATCTCCGCCCAGTTCTTCTCGGGCGTGAACGAGACCACCGGCTTCATCTTCGCCCTGATGGCCTTCGCCGCCGGTTTCGCGGTGCGTCCGTTCGGGGCCATCGTCTTCGGCCGCATGGGCGACCTGTGGGGACGCAAGAACACCTTCCTCGTCACCATGCTGCTGATGGGCCTGTCGACCTTCGTGGTCGGCCTGCTGCCGCCCTATGCGGCCATCGGCATCGCCGCGCCGATCATCCTGGTCCTGATGCGCCTGATCCAGGGTCTGGCGCTCGGCGGTGAATACGGCGGGGCCGCCACCTACGTCGCCGAGCACGCCCCGCACGGCAAGCGCGGCTTCTACACCTCCTTCATCCAGATCACCGCCACCGTAGGCCTGCTGCTCAGCCTGATGGTCATTCTGGGCGTCCGCTTCGCCGTGGGTGAGGAAGCCTTCGTCAGCTGGGGCTGGCGCATCCCCTTCATCGTCTCGATCCTGCTGCTGGGCGTGAGCCTGTGGATCCGCCTGAAGCTGTCGGAAAGCCCGGCCTTCAAGCGCATGAAGGCCGAAGGCAAGGGATCGACCACGCCCCTGAAGGACAGCTTCATGAAGTGGCCGAACCTGAAGCTGGTGCTGATCGCCCTGTTCGGTCTGGCCGCCGGTCAGGCCGTGGTCTGGTACACGGGTCAGTTCTACGCCCTCTTCTTCCTCGAGAAGACGCTGAAGGTCGATCCGGCCCTGTCGAACATCCTGATCGCCGCCGCCCTGGCCCTGGCCACGCCCTTCTTCGTCTTCTTCGGCTGGCTGTCGGACAAGATCGGGCGCAAGCCCATCATCCTGGTCGGCTGCCTGCTGGCCGCCCTGACCTACTTCCCGCTGTTCAACGCCCTGACGGGCGCGGCCAATCCGCGTCTGGCCGCCGCCGCGGCCTCGGCGCCGGTGACCGTTTACGCCGACCCGGCCGACTGCCACTTCCAGTTCGACCCGGTGGGCAAGACCGTCTTCAACAGCTCGTGCGATCTGGCCAAGACCCATCTGGCCAAGGCCGGCGTCACCTATGTCAACGAGGCCGCCCCCGCCGGAACCGTGGCCCAGGTCCGCATCGGCGACCGCGTGGTCGACAGCTTCAACGGCAAGGTCCTGGCCAAGGCCGATTTCGACGCCCAGAAGAAAACCTGGGACGCCGGACTGACCGCCGCCCTGACCGAGGCCGGCTATCCGACCAAGGCCGACAGCGCCCTGGTCAACAAGCCCATGGTGATCGGCATCCTGTTCCTGCTGGTCCTCTATGTGACCATGGTTTACGGCCCGATCGCCGCCGCCCTGGTCGAGATGTTCCCGACCAAGGTGCGCTACACCTCCATGTCGCTGCCCTATCACATCGGCAACGGCTGGTTCGGCGGCTTCCTGCCGACCACGGCCTTCGCCATGGTCGCGGCCACGGGCAATATCTACTACGGCCTCTGGTATCCCATCGCCATCGCGGTGCTGACCCTGATCATCGGCGTCCTCTTCGTGAAGGAAGGCAAGGACGTGAACATCCACGACTGAGGTCGATAAGCTTCGCCAACCTGCAGGGGCGGTCCGGTTTCCGGCCGCCCCTCTTTTTGTTCTTGTCCCACAGCCCCGCTCCGTCCCAGATGCCGGTCATGTTCAGCCTCGCGACCCTGGCCCTTGTGGCCGCCTACATGGCCGTCCTGTTCGCGGTGGCCTGGTGGTACGAGCGGCCGTCGATCAAGACGCGCGGCGGGGCGCTGGGGCCGTCGCTCTATGCGCTGTCCCTGGCCATCTACTGCACCTCATGGACCTACTACGGGGCGGTGGGGACGGCGGCGCGGTCGGCCTGGGAATACCTCCCCATCTATATCGGCCCGGCCTTGGGGGTGACGGTGCTGTTTCCCCTGTGGAAGCGGATCGCGGCCGCGGCCCGACGCGAGAACGTCGGCTCGATGGCCGACTTCATCTCCTCGCGCTACGGCAAGAGCCCGGCGCTCGGCGCGGCGGTCGCCGCCGTCGCCATCCTGGGGTCGCTGCCCTATATCGCGCTGCAGCTGAAATCCCTGTCGATGGCGGGCGAGATGCTGACCGAGGGGACGCCGGTGGCGGGCTCCGAGAGCCTGACGGTCCTGGTCATGGCGGCGGTTCTGGCCGGCTTCGCCATCCTGTTCGGCGCCCGCCGTCCCGACCTGACCGAGCACAACCGCGGCCTGATCCAGGCCATCGGCATCGAGTCCATCGTCAAGTTGGCGGCCCTGCTGGCGGTGGCGATCTTCGCCCTGATGCTGCTGCGTCACGCCCCGGCCTCGGCGGACGTGACCGCCAGCCTCGGCGATCTGGCGCGCTGGCCCGATCTGGACGGGCGCTTCTGGGCCATCGTCCTGGTGGCGACGCTCGCCATCTTCTGCCTTCCGCGTCAGTTCCACGTCGCCTTCGTCGAGGGCGGCGATCCGGCCCAGGTGAAGCGCGCGCGCTGGATTTTTCCCCTCTATCTGCTGCTGACCAGTCTGGCGGTCCTGCCCCTGGTGGCGGCGGGCGGCCTGTTCGCGCCCGACGTCAATCCCGACCTGCTGGTTCTGGCCCTGCCGCTGAACTCCGGCCAGTCGGCCCTGACGGCCATCGTCTTCGTCGGCGGCTTCTCGGCGGCGACCGCCATGGTCATCGTCGAGGCCGTGGCCCTGTCGGCCATGGTGTCCAACAACCTGGTCCTGCCGCTATTGGCCGCCGAGCGCCGCCGTCGGGGCGAGCGCGCCGGCGACATGGCGCGCGCCATCCTGAACATCCGCCGGGTGGCTATCGTGGCCCTGCTGCTGATGGCCTGGGTCTATTATCAGGCCATGGACCAGTCCAGCGGACTGGCGGCCATGGGGCTGGTCTCCTTCGCCGCCCTGGCCCAGCTGGCCCCGGCCCTGTTCGGGGCCGTGCTGTGGCGCGGCGGGCGCTCGCGCGGGGCGCTGGCGGGACTGGCGGTCGGCATGACGGTCTGGCTGGTCATGCTGGCCGCGCCGCAACTGGCGCCCGGCTTCGGTCTGAATGTTCCGGCCATGCTGGGGTTGACCGACCCGTTCGCGGCGGGGGTCTTCCTCAGTCTGGCGCTGAACCTCGGGGTCTTCATCGCCGTGTCGAGGCTGGGGACGCCGCGCCTGATCGACCGGGTTCAGGCCCGCGCCTTCGTCGATCGGCTGGGGCCGGACTGGATGGAGGGGCGCGGGGCCTCCGCCGGGGCCTCGGTCGGGGACCTGAAGGCCCTGGTCGCCCGCTTCATCGGCGACGAGCGGGCCGAGCGCGCCTTCGCCGCCTGGGCGCGCGAGACCGAGGTCAGGCTGCGCGACGCCGATCCCGCCGACGCCGGGCTGGCCCGCGCCGCCGAACGGATGCTGGCGGGGGCCATCGGCGCCGCCTCGGCCCGGCGCGTCATCGCCGCCGCCCTGGCCGCCGGGGGGCGCGCGCCCGAGGACGTGAGGCGGATGCTGGACGAAGCCTCGCAGGCGGTCCAGTTCAACCGCGACCTGCTGCAGACCACGCTGGACAACATCGACCAGGGCGTCAGCGTGGTGGACGAGGACCTGCGCCTGACCGCCTGGAACCGGCGCTATGTCGAGATGTTCGACCTGCCCGTCGGCTTCGTCCACGTCGGCCTGCCTATCGCCGCCGTCTATCGCCTGAACGCCGAACGAGGCGAGACCGACGCCAGCGACATCGAGGCCTGGATCGAGCGGCGGCTGGAGGCCCTGGCTCGCCGCATCCCGCATGACCATGAGCGCGAACAGCCGGACGGCCGCATCCTGCGCTCCTCTGGCGCTCCTATCCCCGGCGGCGGCTACGCCACCAGCTATACCGACATCACCGCCCTGCGCCGGGCCGCGCGCGAGCTGGAAGAGGCCAACGAACGGCTGGAGGCCCGCGTCGCCGACCGCACCGAGCGACTGGAGGAGGCCCGCCGTCTGGCGGAGGACGCCACCGCGTCAAAGACCCGATTCCTCGCCGCCGCCAGCCACGACCTGTTGCAGCCCCTGCACGCCGCGCGCCTGTTCATCGCCGCCCTGAAGGAGGAGCCTTCGCTCGCGCCGGGGTCGGCGGGACGCGGTCTGGCCACCAACGCCGACCGTTCCATCGACAGCGCCCACCGTCTGCTGACCGCCCTGCTCAACCTGTCCAAGCTGGAGGCGGGCGGGGTTCAACCCGCCGTGGCCCCCCTGTCGCTGGACGCTCTGTTCGCCGAGCTGCGCCGCGAGTTCGCGCCCATGGCCCGCGCCAAGGGCCTGCGGCTCAGCGTCGTGCCGTCCGGCCTCTGGGTCGCCTCGGATCACGACCTGCTGCGTTCCATGCTGCAGAACCTGACCGCCAACGCCATCCGTTACACTGATCGGGGGCGGGTTCTGGTCGGCGCCCGACGCGACGGCCGGATGGTGCAGATGCTGGTCTGCGACACCGGGCGCGGCATCCCCGACGCGGACCGCGAAAACGTCTTCGGCGAGTTCGTGCGCCTGCCCGGCGCTCCGGTGGACGAGCCGGGCGCGGGTCTGGGCCTGGCTATCGTGCAGAAGCTGTCGGACCTGCTGCGCCATCCGCTGTCGATGGCGTCGCGCGTCGGGCGCGGCACGACCTTCCGCGTCAGCGCCCCGCGCGCCGCCGCTCAGGTTGTGATCGCCCCGCTCACCGAGGGCGACGCTCGCTTGCCGCTGGCGGGCTTGCGGGTGCTGTGCGTGGACAACGAGCCCGCCATCCTCGACGCCCTGACGGCCCTGCTCAGCCGGTGGGGGGCGCAGACGACCACGGCGCGGAGCGTGGCCGAAGGGATCGCGGCTCAAGGGCCGTTCGACGCGGCCCTGGTCGACCTGCATCTGGGCGACGGCGCGGACGGGCTGAGCGTGGTCGACGCCCTGCGAGCGCGGGGCCTGCGCCGCATCGGTCTGGTGACGGCGGACACTCGCGAGGGGCTGAAGGAGACGGCGACGGCCGCCGGGGCCGTCCTGCTGCCCAAGCCGGTCAAGCCGGCGGCGCTGAAGGCCTTCCTGTCGCGTTAGCCGGCGTAGCCTAACCCAGGGTCAGCCCCATGCGGACCAGGGCCGAGAGGCTGTCGGCCTCCATCTTGGTCATGACCTTGGCGCGGAAGACCTCGACCGTGCGAGGGCTGATGTCGAGATCCAGGGCGATCTCCTTGTTGGAGCGGCCGTGGATCAGGGCGTCGAAGACCTGGCGTTCGCGCGGGGTCAGGCGGGCCATGCGGCCCTGGACCGCAATTCGGGCGCCCTGGGCCTGATCCAGGTCGGACAGACGGGCCAGACAGCCGCGCACCGTTTCGATCAGGCGTGGCGGGTCGAAAGGCTTTTCGATGAAGTCGACGATGCCGGCCTTCATCATCTGCACCACCATGGGGACGTCGGCATGGCCGGTGATGACGATGATGGGCCAGGCCGCGCCGCGCAGATCGCGGATGCGGCGCACCACCTCGGCGCCGTCCATGTCGGGCATGCGCATGTCGGTGATGACACAGGCCGTGGCGTCTTCGGGCAGGGCGTCAAAGAAGTCCCCGCCGCTGGAGAAGCCGCGCGCGCGAATCCCGGCGCCCCGCAGCAGGACCAGCAGGGAATCGCGGACCGCTGCGTCGTCGTCGATAATGAATACGGAGTGGAGACTCATGATTGCTCGCCGACCGCTTCGCGGATCAGGTTAAACGAGAAAGCCGCGCCCCCCAACGCGCTTTTGGCCACGACCAGCCGCCCCCCGTGGCTTTCGCCGATGGTGCGGGTGACGGACAGGCCCAGACCCATGCCGCCGGACTTGGTCGAGGTCATCGGCTGGAACATGCGCTCCACCTGATCGGCGGCGATGCCGGGACCGTTGTCCTCGACGCTGATCGCATAATGGGCGTCCGACAGGGCGCGGCCGACGATGACGACATCGGCGTCGGGCGTGTCGCCGACCGCCTCGACCGCATTGCGCACCAGGTTGACGATGGCCTGCTGGAACTGGATCCGCTCGGCGCGGACGCTGTCGGCCTCGGCATGCAGATCCATGCGGACGGTCACGCCCTTGGCCGACCCGATCATGCTCAGGACCGGGCCCAGGTCCTCGATCATCGAGGAGGCGCGCTCGGTGTCCAGGCGGCGAGCCTCCAGCGACAGGAGCTCGCGCATCCGGCGGATGATGGCGCCGGCGCGCAGCAACTGCGTCTTGGCCAGTTCGGTGGTGCGACGCGCGCTGTCGCCCAGGGGGCCGGCCTTCTCCATGTCGGTCTGGCTGGCGTGCAGATAGGTGGCGGCGGCGCTGAGGGGCTGGTTCAGTTCGTGGGCCAGGGTGGCGGCCATCTCGCCCAGCGAGTTCAGGCGCCAGACCTTGTTCAACTGGGTGTGCAGTTCGCGGGCCTGGGCGTCGGCGGCGTGCCAGCGGCTGAGGTCGGTCAGGCACAGGGCGATCAGGTCCTGGCCGTCAGGACCGGGCACGCGTCCGCTCTGGATGTTCAGCGGGAAGGCGGCGCCGTCGGCGCGGACGCCGTTCCAGTGCCCCTCGGCGGAGGTGAGGCCGCCGTCCGCCTGATCGTCATGCGAGGCCGCGGTCGCGTCGAAAGCCGGCACCAGACCGTTGAAGGCGCGGCCCTGAACCGCGTTCTCATCGACGCCGAACAGTTGGGTCGCGGCGGCGTTCATGCTGCGGACCGCGCCGTCGAGCCGCAAGGTGACGACCGGCACGGCCGTCAGGACGGTGTTCAGCAGGGCGTCCTGCGCCGCCAGTTTGCGGCTCAGGCGATCGGCGTGATCCTTTAGCTGGCGCAGGGCCATGCACAGCTCGGCCACGCCCCAGGCCACGAGGGCGAACAGCAGGGCGTTGGTCGCGGCGTCGCCGAGACCTTCGCGCGCCACCAGCGCAAGATTGAGCGCGATCGAGAG
Source organism: Brevundimonas sp. (assembly GCA_022712235.1). Classification (GTDB taxonomy): domain Bacteria; phylum Pseudomonadota; class Alphaproteobacteria; order Caulobacterales; family Caulobacteraceae; genus Brevundimonas. The sequence goes on from JALAGW010000196.1 coordinate 8,655, forward strand.
CACGATCGCCAGGGCCACGGCCGCGCGTCGCGCGAGCAGGGCGGTGACGATCACGGCCGGCAGCATCGGCAGATAGTAGAAACGGCCCAGGCCTTCGAGCAGGGTTCGCACCGCCAGGGCCAGGCCCACGGCGAGCACCGCCAGCAGCAATCCGCCCCAGCGTCCACGCGACATGGCCGCGACGGCGTCCAGCATGTTTTTCATCACAGGATGAATGGGGTCTTCCTCTCGGATTACTGGAACCTCAGACCAGCGAGGTCTGCGGAAGGGTTCTACAGAATCGAGCCGCGGCGGGCCTTCTATACACTGTGGACGGTGAATGCAATTTAGCTGTTAATATTGAGAGTGTGCGCGCCAGGCGTGGGCTTTCGGTTGCGCATGACGGCGAAAAAATGGCGGTTACTATAGTTTCCTGGCTGTTAATACTTGACGCATCCGCATCGACCGCAAGCGACGGACCTTGTCGGATCGGGCGCCGATGATATGCGGATAACCTTCCGGACTATGCGGGTTTTTACGTAGAACTGGATTTACAGAAATCTACGTTTGTTCGTTCAGGAAGGCCTCAGGATCACTGAGGTAAAAATGCTCTTCAAAATGAACAGCAATGGGCGTCAGAACGGCGCGCGTCGCATTTCCAGCATCATGACGGCCGCGGCCGCTCTGGCCGGCCTGACGTCGGCCGGCGCCGTTCAGGCCCATGCGATCGACGCACAGGTGGGCGTCGCCAGCGAATATGTCGGCAAGGGCCTGGGCAAGAGCGCCGGGGACCCCAGCGTCAACGGCTCGATCGAAGTGTCGAGCGGGGCCTTCTACGCCAGCGTTTTCGCCTCGACCGCCAAGCTGTCGCAGGGTTCGGACGCCGAGATCATCAGCGCCGTCGGCTGGCGCCCCGAAGCGGCGGGCTACAAGTTCGATCTGTCGGTGGTGAACCGCGACCTGCCGGGCACGCGCGCCGGCGTCGACGCCAACTACTGGGAATATCAGGCCGACGCCTCGCGCAAGATCGGGCCGGTCAACACCCGCCTGCGCGTCAACTATACGCCGGACGGTTTTGCCGCGACCAAGGAAGCCTGGTGGGTTGAGCTGCAGGGCACGGTCTCCGTCGGACCCCGGACCAAGGCCTCGGCCGCCATCGCCGACCGCACCGCTGACGGCGGCGCCGAATATGCGGCCTGGAACCTCGGCGTGAAGCACAGGCTGACCGACAAGCTGGCGCTGGATGTGCGCTGGTATGACACCGATAGCCACGCTCTGGGCGAGAACTACGACGGCCGCCTGGTGGGCGCGCTGACGTTCGCGCTCTGAGTTGATTGAACAGTAATTCCGGGGGGAGAGATCATATGAGCATGTTGAGCGATCTGAAGATCGAGAAGAAGTTGATGGCGGCCTTCGCCGTCGTTATCGCCGCCATCGCCGTCATGGGCGTTACGGTGTTCATGCAGATCAACGCGCTGGAAGGCGCGCGGATGGATCGCGTGCGCGCCTCGGCGACGCAGCGAGAGGCCGAGACGGCGCAATTTTATCTGGCGCGTCAGGAAAGCAGCTATCGCGGCTTCCTGCTGTCGCGCGACCCCTATTATCTGGAGCGCCTGGCGGCGCACCGCGAGAACTTCAACAAGACCCTCGACCGCATCGCTCAACTGGATCGCTCCGCCGATCGCGATGTCCGTGCGGCGCGCGCCGCCGCCGACGAGTGGACCAAGAACGTGGTTGAGGCGGGCCGCGTCCTGGCGTCCGACCCCGCCACCTACGCCCAGGCCGTGGCCATGGTCGGTCGCGAAGGCTCGGCTGACAAATACATCAGCCCGGCCGAGGACGTCCTGAAGACTCTGGTGGACAAGAAGGCCCAGGAAAGCCGCGTCTATGGCGCTGCCCAGGATTCGCTGGCCAAGTCGGCGCGCGCGGTTCTGATCGGCGGCGTCGTCCTGGCCCTGGTCATCGCCGCCGCCATGGCCTTCCTGCTGACAAACCTGCTGGGCAAGCCGCTGCTGTCGATGACTTCGGCCATGCGTCGCCTGGCTGCGGGCGACACCTCGATCCTCGTCCCGGCCATGGACCGCAAGGACGAGGTCGGCCAGATGGCCTCGGCCGTCACGGCCTTCAAGGACGCCGCCATCGCCAACGCCCGTCTGGAAGCCGAGGCCGTGGCCCAGCGCGCCGCCGCCGAGGACGAGCGCGCCCGCGTCGAGGCCGAAAAGGCCAAGTCCGCCGAGGAAGACCGCGTCGCCATCACCGCTCTGGCCGAGGGCC
>JALAGW010000015.1 GCA_022712235.1 Brevundimonas sp.
GAAGGAAGCCGCCGACCGCTGCCGCCATGACGGCGAAGACGATGGTCACGGTGGCCCAGGTCTGGGCCGTCGAGCGCCCGAACTCGGTCAGGCCATAGACGGTGATGGCGCAGATGACGACAGCGGCGAACAGGCCCAGCAGGGCGCCGGAAATGCGCGAGATCTTGCCGATCGGCTGGGTCAGGGCGGCGGCGGCCAGCAGGGCGATCGCGCCGAAGGTGGGCAGGGTGTAGTGCCACAGCTTGGTCGGGGCGATCTCGAACATCAGCCAGGCTGGGACCAGCCAGCAGACGGCGAAGCGGATGGCCGGCTCGGCCCGCCGACGCCAGCCCGTCGACAGGGCGGCGGGCAGCATCAGGGTGACGGGGAAGAGCAGCAGGGGCGACAGCAGAGCGTACATGCCGATGAAGCCGCCATGGCTTTCGTGGGCGCCGGCGATCTTGGGCGCCAGGTCCCCGCCGATGGCCTCACGCCAGAAGCCGCCATCGGTGGCGATGGTGATGGCGATGGCCCAGGGCCCGACCAGCAGGGCCACCAGCGGCAGCCCCCAGCCCCAGCCCAGCTTGCCCAGCCACTTGATGTTCCGGTCCCAGACCGACAGGGCGATGATCGACAGGGCCACGACCAGCAGGCCGATCGGCCCCTTGATCAGAATCGACAGGCCGATGCCCAGCCAGAACAGCAGCTTGTGCCAGCGCACCGGCTTTTCGCCCGCCCGCGTCGCCATATAGATCCGCGCCAGCGCCGCCATCGACAGGGTCGTCAGGCCGCACAGCATGGCGTCGGTCTTGGCGATGCCCGCCTCGGACGACAGCAGGAAGGTCGCGCCCAGCATGGCGCCCGCCAAAAAGCCCGCGCGATTGCCGAACAGGGCCGCCCCGGCCCAGGCCACGGCCCAGGCGGCCAGCATGGCGCCGAACAGCGACGGCAGGCGATAGGGCTGGATGTTACGGTCCTCGACATCCGAGGTCAGGCCGACGGCGACGGCCTGCATCCAGTAGATGCCCACCGGCTTCTTCCAGCGCGGCTCGTCCTGGAAGCGGATGTCGACATAGTCGCCGCTTTCCAGCATCTGCGCGGTCGCCTGGGCGAAGCGGCTTTCGTCGCGGTCGAGCGGCGGCAGCAGCATCAGGCTGGGCAGGCCGGCGAGCAGGGTCAGCAGGGCCGCCAGAACGGGGCCGCGCCAGCCGGCGATGAGGTGATCCAGGTTCGGGCGGTTCATGGCGATGTCGTATCACGCCAACGCCGCCCCCCGGAAGCTTCAGCTTCTAACCTCTTCGCGCGGCCCGGTTTTCCTAAGGCCCGGCGATGCGCTACAGAGCGACAAATGACCGACAGCCCTGCTTCTAACCCTGACATCTCCGTCGTTGTGCCTGTGCATGACGAATCCGGCGCCGCCGTGCCTCTGGCGCGCGAGATCGCCGAGGCGTTCGACGGTCGGTCCTATGAAATGATCTTCGTCAACGACGCCAGCCGGGATTCGACCCTGGCTGAGTTGCAGGCGGCGATGGCGGAACTGCCGACCCTGCGGGTGCTGTCGCACGCCACCAATGCGGGGCAGAGCCGGGCCGTGCGCACCGGCGTCCTGGCGGCGCGCGGCGACATCATCGTCACCCTGGACGGCGACGGCCAGAACCCGCCCGCCGACGCGCCGCGTCTGGCCGACGCCCTGATCGCGGCGCCGCCCAATGTCGCCCTGGTCGGCGGGGTGCGCGCCAAGCGTCAGGACAGCAACGCCAAGCGTCAGGCCTCGATCTGGGCCAACCGTATCCGCAGGAGGCTGTTGTCCGACGACGCCGACGACACCGGCTGCGGGCTCAAGGCCTTCCGTCGCGACGTCTTCCTGCGGCTGCCCTACTTCGATCATATCCACCGCTACCTGCCGGCGCTGACGATCCGCGAGGGGTATGAGAACCGCTATCTCGAGGTCGATCACCGCCACCGTGAGGTCGGGCGGTCGAAATACACCAACTGGGGTCGGCTGCGGGCCTCCTTCTCGGACCTGCTGGGCGTGATGTGGCTGAAGTCGCGCTCGCGGCGTCCCGGCGCGATCAGCGAGTTCTGACCCAGCCATTCGGGTCTTGGGGGCCATATGGCCGCGCGTCGGAAACCGGGTTAAGCAGGGCGATCTGGAGGGACCGCCCATGCTGATCGCCATACCCCTGCTGGTCGTGCCGGTGGTGATCTACAATCTGGTGATCCTGCTGGGCGGAAGCGCGTCGGACGCGGTGCTGGGTCAGGCCTCAGTGCTGAGCGAAGTCCTGTTTCGCGTGCCGATGACCTCGGGCGCGGTCTGGAGCATCAGCGTCGGCGACCTGATCCTCTTCCTGTCGCTGATCCTGCTGTTTGTCGAACTGCTGAAGTCGACCTCCAGCCAGCGGGTCGCCATCGTCAATCACGCCCTGTCGATGGTGCTCTTCGTCGTATGCCTGGTCGAGTTCCTGCTGCTTTCGGAGTTTGCGGGATCGGTCTTCTTCCTGATCCTGACCATGGTGCTGCTGGACGTGCTGGCGGGCTTCATCGTCACCATCATCGCCTCGCGGCGCGACTTCGACATGAACCCGCGCTGGCCAAGGCGGTGCTGAAGGACGTGGCGGCGGGCGCCCCATCCCTCGACCTCGATCCCTCGACGGCGGCCATGCTGACCCGGCTTCTGGAATGACCGTCGTCGTCCCTATATCGTAGAAAAGGGAGGACCTTACGTTACTGGTTGGTTCCGTGGCCCAAGCCTAGCTGAAGGCGACGAAGACCAGGGCGACCACCGTCACGTCGAACAGTCGGGCGGCGAGGTTGAGGACGGCCATGGGCGAAACTCCGGTCGAAGACGCCGGAGCCGTCGCAAACGCCATGCCATCAGGCGTAAGGCGGCTAGACCTCGGTCTGTCTCGCCCTGCCCACGCGGGGGCGCCGGTCGCGCTTGCCTGAGTATTCCGCGCCCAGATAGGTCGAGCGGGCGGCGTCCAGCACCGTCGGACCGCCCTTCAGGCCGCGCTTCTGGCCCTTCTGGCCCAGCACCTGGGCGGCGAAGAGCGCCGGGGGGGCGAGCGGCGACACGGCAGGCTTTGCCGGGGAGGCGGCATGATCGACCCGCTCACCGGCCGGAACGACGGCGCGCGAGGCCTCGGCCGCCTTGGCTTCGGCGGCGGTCCGGCGGTCGCGTTCGCGCCGATCGCCTTCGCGGCGCTCGTGCACCGCCTGGCCCTCGATCGGGCTGATCGGGCGGATGCCGTCAGTCACTTGTCGGCGCCGGCCAGGCGGTCGATCTGGGCGCGCATCTCGTCCATCTGACGCCGCATCTCGTCCAGGGGCGAGGCGGCAGGCGCGGCTTCGGGCTCAGGC
>JALAGW010000197.1 GCA_022712235.1 Brevundimonas sp.
GACCCGCGCCGCCGTGACCGGATCAGGCATGCCGCTCACCGGGGCCTCGACATAATCAAGGCCTGCCGCCTCGGCCGCCGCCCGCAATTCGGCGCTGGTCGGCTGGCCCGGCTCTTCATGATCGGGGCGGTTGTTGATCACCCGGCGCAACCCCAGTTGCGCCGCCAGGGCGGCGACGGCCTGAGGGGTGATCTGGCCCGACAGCCAGGTGTTTTCATTTAATGCGACCGGATCGGCCATGATCTTACTGTCTCCTGACGCGCACCGCCCGGCTGCGGCCGGCGGTGAGTTGATAGCTCCCTAGCGCGGCCCGGCGCACCCGGACATCCATGCCCGCGCGATTCTGGAAGCGAACAGACTCGGAATCGATCTGGCGCCATTCCGATCCATCCGCCAGTCGGAACAGCCATTTTCCGTCCGGACCCTGGCCAGCGCTCAGAAGCGTGGTCTCGACCGAATCGATCTTCACCTCCGCCTCGTCTCGACCGAAGAGGGACGGCAGGCCGGGCATTTCAAAGCCGAACAGCTGACGCCGGGCTTCGCGAATCTGTCCGCGATCCACCACCACCACGTCTCCCTGCCGTTCCGCGGTGTCCAGGGCGCCTGCCGCATTGTCGAAACATGTCAGGCGCTCGGCGTCGCCGGCGATGGCCCGGCATCGGGAAATCTCGCTCATGAGGGCGGAGCGCTCAGAGGTCGAAACTTGCGCATAACATTGTTCAGTAAGGGCAAAAATTGCGACAATTGTGCAAAGGGCAATAGGTGCGATGCGCATTTTGAGCAGTCTCTGGTGGAGGGCCGATAGAGAATTCGCATTGAATTTCTGACGTGGCGACAAGCGACAGCATAGGTGGAGCGTGGCGATTTTGCGACAGGGCAGGGGCGACTTTGTTACGGTTCTGCAATTTCCCTGTCCGTTACAGAATTCGCGTGGCTATTTTCCCTTCAGCTGTCGATCGAGCGCTTTAACAGCGTCGATTGATGAGGCCGTGTCTGACAGGCTCTGGGCGTAAGCTTCGCCGTTGTCGGTCACAACATCAGGAGGGTGACACTTGAATTTCCAGATCAAACGCGAGCGGTTGCTGGCGTCGACAATGATCGCGGGCCTCGCGCTTGCGGGCATGGCGGCGCCTGCCATGGCTCAAACGACTCCGGAGCCGGCTGAAGCCGAGCAGGCCAGCCAGGTCAGCGACGTCGTCGTGACCGGGTCGCGCATTCGCCAATCGAACCTCACCACCACCAGCCCTGTGACCCAGGTCACCGGCGAGGACATCGACATCGCGGGCGTGACCCGCGTTGAAGATCTGGTCAACCAACTGCCGCAGGCCTTCGCCGCCCAGAACTCGACCGTCTCCAACGGCGCATCGGGCACGGCGACGGTGTCGCTGCGCAACCTGGGCGCCGATCGCACCCTGGTGCTGATCGACGGCCGCCGCATGGGCTACGGCTCGCCCAATGACGCCGCCGCTGACCTGAACCAGATTCCCGGCCAACTGGTCGACCGCGTTGAAGTCCTGACCGGCGGCGCTTCGGCCGTCTATGGTTCGGATGCTGTCGCCGGCGTGGTGAACTTCATCACGAAGAAGGATTTCGAGGGCATCCAGATCGATGCTCAATACGGCTTCTATCAGCACAACAACGACTACGACGGCCCGGGCAATCTCCGCTCGGTGATCGAACGTCGCGGCCAGACCAACCCGGCCAACTTCCAGCTTCCCGATGACAATGTCGTCGATGGCGAGAGCCGCGAAATCAACCTGATGATGGGCATTTCGGCTCCCGACGGTAAGGGCAACCTGCTGGCCTATGCCGGTTATCGCTCGAACAATCCCGTCCTGGGTGCCAACCGCGACTACTCGGCCTGTTCGCTGGGCGGTGAAGACGCCGGCGAGTTCACCTGCGGCGGTTCGGGCACCTCGAACCCCGGTCAGTTTGTTGCGCTGAACAACGGGAACAAGGCCTTCACGGTCGGCGGCGCCGCCACGCCCGGCGGCGGCACCTTTGATCCCTATAGCGCGGCGACTGGCGCCTATAACTTCGGTCCGCTGAACTACTTCCAGCGTCCGGATGAGCGCTACACCCTGGGCGCCATCGGCAGCTATCAGATCAATGACAAGGTTGAGGCCTTCGCCCAACTGATGTTCTCGGACTACAAGTCCAACGCTCAGATCGCGCCGTCGGGCGCCTTCCTGGGTCCGATCCTCGAGATCAGCTGCTCGAACCCCTTGCTGTCGGCTCAACAACGCGGCGAAATCGGCTGCGCCGCGCCGGGTGACTCCGTCAACATGCTGATCGGTCGCCGCAACGTCGAGGGCGGCGGTCGTCAGGACACGATCAACTATGAATCCTACCGCGCCGTCGTCGGCGTCCGCGGTGAGTTCACGGCGGGTTGGAACTATGACGTCGCGGCCCAGTTCTCGCGCGTCAACATGAGCCGCGTCTACCTGAACGACTTCTCGAACACGCGTCTGGCGCGCGCCTTTGACGTGGTCGATGTCGGCGGTGTTCCGACCTGCCGCTCGGTCGTCGACGGCACGGACCCCGCGTGCGTGCCCTATAACATCTTCTCGCTGGGCGGCGTGACGCAGGAAGCCCTGGACTACCTGCAGATCCCGCTGGTTCAGACCGGCGAGACCACGCAGCAGGTGCTGACGGCCGCTCTGACGGGCGACCTGGGTCAGTACGGCTGGCAACTGCCGACCGCGTCGTCGGGCGTCAAGGTCGCCATCGGTGCGGAATATCGCCGCGACGCTCTGGGTTCGACCACGGACAACTCCTTCGCCACCGGCGACGGCGCTGGCCAAGGCGGTCCGACGATCGGCTTCACCGGTTCGGCGGACGTCATCGACGCCTTCGGCGAAATCCAGATTCCGTTGGCTGATGATCAGCCGTGGGCCTACTCGGCTTCGGTCGACGCCGCCTATCGCCATTCGGAATATGCGCGTCTGTCGACCGACACCTACAAGTTCGGTCTGGACTATGCGCCGGTGGAAGATGTTCGTTTCCGCGCCAGCTACGCTCGCGCCGTTCGCGCTCCGAACGTGATCGAGCTGTTCCAGGCGCAGGGCTTCAACCTGTTCGACATGGATGACGATCCCTGCGATTTCACCGACCCGAACAATGACGGCACGGCTTCCGCCGCGGCTTGTATCGGTACGAACCCGTGGCAGGTTACGGCCGCTCAATCGACGAGCGGTCTGGTCACCAACCCGTCCGGCCAGTACAACTTCCTGCAGGGTGGTAACCCTGACCTGGAGCCGGAAGAGTCGGATACGATCACTCTTGGCGTCGTCTTTACGCCGAGCTTCCTGCCGCGCTTCAACCTGACCCTCGACTACTTCAACATCGAGGTCAGCAACCTGATCGGCGCCATCGGTCAGCTGAACACGATCTCGGCCTGCTATGACAACAACGTCGCAGCCGCCTGTCAGCTGATCCGTCGCGATCCCGGCACCGGCGGCCTGTGGCTGGCTGAAGGCAACGTTGTCGACACCAACGTCAACATCGGCGGCCTGAAGACCTCGGGCATGGACGTCAACGCCAACTACAGCATTGATCTGGCCGATCTGGGCGCGGATCAGTGGGGCCGTCTGGGCTTCGGTTTCGTCGGCACCTGGCTGAAGGAACTGGAAACCGACACGGGTCTGGGCTTCAGCAACAGCGTCTATGACTGCGCCGGCTTCTACGCCAACCAGTGCGGCGTGCCGAACCCGGAATGGCGTCACCGCGCTCGCGTCACCTGGGAAACGCCGTGGAATGTCCAGTTCGCTGGCACGTGGCGTTACTACAGTGAAGTCGAAATCGGCGTCCTGGGCACTGACGGCAGCCTGAACAATAGCATCGACCGTATCGACAAGAACCTGGAAGCCCAGAACTACTTCGATATCGCTGCTGACTGGCAGGTGCGTGATAACCTCAGCCTGCGCGCTGGCGTTAACAACGTGTTCGATGATGATCCGCCGCTGTCGTACAGTGTCGGCACGACGGGTAACAACAATACCTACCCGCAGCTCTATGACTCGATGGGCCGTTACTTCTTCCTCGGCCTGACGGCTAACTTCTGATTTAGGTCAGAATGAAAGCTGGGCGGCGGATCTTCGGATCCGCCGCCCTTTTTTCGTTGGGCGTCCAGAATGGGGGGATAGGCCGAGACACGGCAGGTCTTGCGCGGACGACGCCGCAGGACCGGGGCGCGCCACGAGAGCGTGACGCCATAATGGCGGTTGCGCAGACGCACACGCGTCAGCCGTGCCAGGTCGTCAGCGGCGCGGAATCATGTCGGGCGGAACGGCGGCAGCGGCCTGACGCCTGGGTGGCCGCCGCCGTCAGGCGGCGGTGTCGCGCGCCACGGCGCCCGGATCATAGTTCAGGATCGGAGCCAGCCAGCGTTCAGCGGTTTCGACGTCCCAGCCCTTGCGGCGGGCGTAGTCCTCGATCTGATCGCGGTCGATCTTGCCGACGCCGAAATAGTGGCTGCCGGGGTGGCCGAAGTAGAGGCCAGACACCGAGGCCGGGGGCGTCATCGCATAGCTTTCGGTCAGGGCCATGCCGGCGTTGGTCCCGGCATCCAGCAGACGGAACAGGGTGGCCTTTTCCGTGTGGTCGGGCTGGGCCGGATAGCCGGGAGCGGGGCGGATGCCCTGATACTTCTCTTCGATCAGGTCCTGCACCGAGGTCGCCTCTTCGGCGGCGTAGCCCCACAGCTCCGTCCGCACCTTCTTGTGCAGGGCCTCGGCGAAGGCTTCGGCCAGGCGGTCGGCCAGGGCCGTGGCCATGATCGAGGAATAGTCGTCGCCGGCGTCCTTGAAGCGTTTGGCGATTTCCAGCTCGCCGTGACCCGCCGTGACGGCGAAGGCGCCGATATAGTCCTGGCCTTCTTCCGCGATGAAGTCGGACATGGCCAGGTTGGGCTTGCCGTTCGACTTCTTGATCTGCTGGCGCAGGGTGTGGAAGCGAGCGATCTCCTGATCGCGGCTCTCGTCGGCATAGACGGCGATGTCGTCGCCCACGGCCTGGGCCGGCCAGAAGCCGACCACGCCGCGTGCCGTGAACCACTTCTCGTCGATGATCCGCTTCAGCATGGCTTGCGCGTCGCGGAACAGGTCCCTGGCGGCCTCGCCGACGATCTCGTCTTCCAGGATCAGCGGGTAGCGGCCGATCAGCTCCCAACTGGCGAAGAAGGGCGTCCAGTCGATGTGGTCGGCCAGATCGGCCAGATCCCAGGCGTCGAACGAACGCACGCCGAGGAAGGAGGGCTTGCCGGGCATGGTCGCGGCCGGATCGGGCTGGAAGCGGTTTTCGCGCGCCTGCTGCAGCGTGGCGCGGGCCTTGACCTCCTGACCGCGCGCATACTGTTCGCGGATGCGGATGTATTCGTCGCGGGTCGCCGCCTCGTTGTTCGCCTTTTCAGTCGGCGACAGCAGGCCCGACACCACGCCGACGGCGCGACTGGCGTCGATGACATAGGTGGTTGAGCCCTTGCGATAGCCCGGCTCGATCTTGACCGCCGTATGGGTGCGGCTGGTCGTGGCCCCGCCGATCAGCAGGGGGATGTCGAAACCGCGCCGCTCCATCTCACGGGCGACGAAGACCATTTCGTCCAGCGAAGGCGTGATCAGGCCCGACAGGCCGATGATGTCGACCTTGTGCTCGACGGCGGCGTCCAGGATACGGTCGGCCGGGACCATGACGCCCAGATCGATGACCTCGTAGTTGTTACACTGAAGCACGACGCCGACGATGTTCTTGCCGATGTCGTGGACGTCGCCCTTGACCGTGGCCATCAGGATGCGGCCGGCCTGCTCACGCGGCTTGCCGGCCTTTTCGGCCTCCATGAAGGGTTCGAGCCAGGCCACGGCCTGCTTCATCACGCGGGCGGATTTCACCACCTGGGGCAGGAACATCTTGCCCGAGCCGAACAGGTCGCCGACCACGTTCATCCCGTCCATCAGCGGACCTTCGATGACGTGCAGGGGGCGTTCGGAGGTCAGCCGGGCCTCCTCGGTGTCGGCTTCGATGAACTCGGTGATGCCGTGGACCAGGGCGTGGGCGATGCGGGCCGCGACGGGCTGCTCGCGCCAGGTCAGATCGACGACGCGCGCCGCGCCCTTTTCGCCCTTGTAGTTGGGCGCCATGTCCACCAGCCGCTCGGTGTTGGACACATTGGTCCGCTGTGGCCGGTTCAGGATCACGTCCTCGACGGCTTCGCGGAGCGTCGCGTCGATGTCGTCATAGACGGGCAGGTCGCCGGCATTGACGATGCCCATGTCCATGCCGGCGTTGATGGCGTGATACAGGAAGACGCTGTGGATGGCCCGGCGCACCGGCTCGTTGCCGCGGAAGCTGAACGAGACGTTGGACACCCCGCCCGAGACGCGGGCGTAGGGCAGGGTGGCCTTGATGACCTTCGTCGCCTCGATGAAGTCGACGGCGTAGTTGTCGTGCTCCTCGATCCCCGTCGCCACGGCGAAGATATTGGGGTCGAAGATGATGTCCTCGGGCGGGAAGCCGACCTCGTTGACCAGGATGTTGTAGGCGCGGGAGCAGATCTCGATCTTGCGCGCGGCGGTGTCGGCCTGACCCACCTCGTCGAAGGCCATGACCACCACGGCGGCGCCGTAGCGCAGGCATTTGATCGCGTGTTCGCGGAAGGCGGCCTCGCCCTCCTTCATCGAGATCGAGTTGACGATCGGCTTGCCCTGAACGCACTTCAGGCCCGCCTCGATGACCTCCCACTTGGAGCTGTCGATCATCACCGGCACGCGGGCGATGTCGGGCTCGGCCGCGATCAGGTTGAGGAAGGTGCGCATGGCGACGGCGCCGTCCAGCAGGCCTTCGTCCATGTTGATGTCAATGATGGCGGCGCCCGCCTCGACCTGCTGGCGCGCGACGTCGAGGGCGGCGGTGTAGTCGCCGTCCACCACCAGCTTACGGAACTTGGCCGAGCCGGTGACATTGGTCCGCTCGCCGACGTTGATGAAGACAGGACGCATCAGGCCACGAGCTCGAAGGGTTCCAGGCCAGACAGGCGCATGGCCACCGGGCGTTCCGGGATTTCGCGCGGCTTCAGCGGCGCGACTTCTTCGGCGACGTGCCTGATGTGGTCAGGGGTGGTGCCGCAGCAGCCGCCGACGATGTTGACCAGACCCGAGGCGGCCCATTCCTCGATGAAGTGGGCGGTTTCGTGCGGCTGCTCGTCGTACTGGCCCATGGCGTTGGGCAGGCCGGCGTTGGGATAGGCGGCGACCAGGGTGGCGGCGACGCGGCTCAGTTCAGCGATGAAGGGTCGCATCAGGTCGGCGCCGAGGGCGCAGTTGAAGCCCACGGCGAAGGGCTTGGCGTGGCGCACGGAGTTCCAGAAAGCCTCGGCGGTCTGGCCCGACAGGGTGCGACCCGACCGGTCGGTGATGGTGCCGGAAATCCAGATGGGCAGGGGCTCCAGCCCCTCGTCTTCCAGGTCCTTGATGGCCTTGATGCAGGCCTTGCAGTTCAGCGTGTCGGTGATGGTTTCGATCAGATAGAGATCGACGCCGCCCTCGTTCAGGGCCTTCACCTGATGGCGATAGGCGTCATAGACCTCGTCGAAGGTGACCAGACGCGCGCCGGGGTCGTTCACGTCCGACGACATGGACAGCATCTTGTTCAGCGGGCCGATGGAGCCGGCGGCGAAACGGGGCTTATGTGGTTCCTTGGCCGTCCAGCGATCGGCGGCGGCGCGGGCCAGCTTGGCGCCTTCCAGATTAATGTCCCAGACAGCCTGAGCGTCCAGTTTGTAGTCGTCCTGGGCGATGACGGTGGCCGAGAAGGTGTTGGTCTCGCTGATGTCCGCGCCGGCGCCGTAATACTGATCGTGCAGGTCGGCGATGATGTCGGGGCGGGTGATGCAGAGGATGTCGTTATTCCCCTTCATCTGCTCCTTTTCGTCATAGCCGTTGGCGGCCACGAAGCGGTCGCCGCGGAAGTCGGCCTCGTCCAGGCCGCGTCTCTGGATCATGACGCCCCAAGAGCCGTCGAGGACCAGAATGCGCTCCCTGGCCGCCGCATGAAGCGCGGCGATCCGTTCGGGGCGAGTGAGGGGGGAAGTCATTTACGCAACAGCCTTGGTTTCACGCACGCCCAGCACCCGGCAGATCGCATAGACCAGCTCGGCGCGGTTCAGGGTGTAGAAGTGGAAGTCCGAGAAGCCCTCTTCCTGCAGCCGCGCGCAGGTCTCGGCGGCGATGGAGGCGGCCAGCAGCTTGCGGGTCTCGGGGTCGTCGTCCAGCCCGTCGAAGTGAGCCGCCAGCCAGTCGGGGATGCTGGCGCCGCAGGCCGCGCTCATCCGGCTCAGGCCCTTGAAGTTGGATACCGGCATGATGCCGGGGATCAGGGGGATGGTCACGCCCGCCGCCCGCACGCGGTCGCGGAAGCGCAGGAAGGCCTCGATGTCGAAGAAGAACTGGGTCACCGCGCGGGTCGCGCCCGCGTCCACCTTGGCCTTCAGCACCTCGATGTCATGGTCGATCGACGGGCTTTCCGGGTGGCGTTCGGGATAGGCGCCGACGGTGATGTCGAAGCCGCCGACCTTGTTGATCGCTCGAGACAGTTCGGTGGCGTTGGCGTAGCCGTCGGCGCGCGGGGTGTAGGCGCCGCCGATGCCCCCAGAACTATCATGCCCGCCCGGCGGGTCGCCGCGCAGGGCGACGATGTGATCGACGCCGATGGCCTTGTAGCCCTCGATGACCTCATCGACCTCATCCCTGCTGGCCTCGACGCAGGTCAGGTGGGCGGCGGGACGCAGGGTGGTCTCGCTGATGATGCGCTGCACGGTGCGGTGTGTGCGCTCGCGCGTCGAACCGCCCGCGCCATAGGTGACCGAGACGAAGGCCGGGTTCAGCGGCTCCAGCCGGCGGATGGCGTTCCACAGATTGGCCTCGGCCTCATCCGACTTGGGCGGGAAGAACTCGAAGGAGACGTTGACGGCGTTGCGGTTGGAGCCGGCGCGGGCAACGGGACCCAGCGGCGATAGCAGCAGGGCGCGGGCTTCGGCGAGAGAGGCGGGGGAGGCCATCAGGCGGTCTTTCGAGCGGGGACGGCGGCGCGTTCGCCGGTCCAGATGTGGACGGTCAGGCCCTCGGTGTCGGGCGGCAGGGCGACCGGGGCGTCAGCGGTCAGGCCCGCATCGGCCAGCCAACCCTGGATTTCCTCGTCGGCGAAGCCCAGTCGGCGGTGTTGATGGGCCTCGCGCAACTGCTCCAGCTTGTGCGGGGCGAAGTCGACGATCAGCAGCTTGCCGCCGGGCATGACCAGGCGCGCGGCCTCGGCCACGGCGGCGGCAGGATCGGCCAGGTAGTGCAGGACCTGATGCACGATCACCAGATCGGCGCTGGCCTGAGGCAGGCGGGTCGAGAAGATGTCGCCGTGGCGCAGTTCCACCTTGTCCAGCCCGGCCTTGGAGACGTTGGCGCGGGCGATGTTCAGCATGTTCTGCGACAGGTCGAGGCCGACCGACATCTTCGCCTTCTTGCCGAACAGGGTCAGCATCCGGCCCGAGCCGGTGCCCAGATCGACGACGCGCTCGAACGGTCCGGGACCGGCCGCCTGTTCGACGGCGGTTTCCACCGCGCTTTCGCAGACGTAAAGGCTGCGCATCTGGTCCCATTGGGGCGCGACCTGTTCGAAATAGCGAGCGGCGTCGATGGCGCGCTCCTTGCGCACCTCGTCCAGACGGCGATGGTCGGCCTCGCCCTCGGCGTCGTCCAGCAGGTCCAGCACGGTGTCGATCAGGCGGCGTGACAGGGCGTCGTGTGACAGGCGGTAGAAGACCCGCGCACCATCGGGGAATCGTTCGATAAGCCCGGCGTCCGCCATCAGTTTCAGGTGACGCGACACGCGCGGCTGGCTCTGGTCCAGAACCCGCGACAGCTCCATGACCGACAGCTCCTCCGCGGCCAGCAGCGACAGCACCCGCAAACGGGTCGGTTCGCCCGCGGCGCGCAGGGCCTCGACGGTCTGATCAGCGGTTAGCGTCATGGGTCGTATAAAGATATCCTTATACGATTATGCAAGCAAAAACTGACCGCGCGCGAGGGTGATCGCCTGTCACGCTGCATGGATCGTTCGCAACTTGAGCGCTGTAGAACGGGGGTCTGCTTTCTTCCCCATCCTATGGGAATTGGATCGGCGGTTAAGCCGACGGGCCGGAGGGGGCGACTCGACGGCTGACGTTTGCGCTGCCCCCTCCACCACTTCGTGGTCCCCCTCCCCATAAAATGGGGAGGAAAGAGCCTTGCTCAGCTCTCGACGGGCGTTTTCAGCGGCTCGCCCGCGAAATGGGCGGACAGGTTCTGGAGCAGCAGCATCAGCATCCCCTGAACCGCCTCGGTCGTGGCGCCGGCGGTGTGGGGCGTCAGGACGGTGTTGGGCACGCCGGCCCACCGCGCGGCGTCGGTCGGCTCGGTCTCGAAAACATCCAGGGCGGCGCCGCCGAGCCGCCCGTCGCGCAGGGCGGCGATGACGGCGTCCTCATCCACCAGCTGGCCGCGCGCGACATTGACCAGCAGGCCGGTCGGACCGAGCGCTTCGATCACCTCGGCCGAGATCAGGCCGCGATTGGTTTCATCCGCGCGGCAGGCGACGACCAGAACGTCCGAGGTGCGGGCCAGGTCGAGCAGGCTGTCGGCGCGGGGCCAGGCGGCTTCCTTGGCGCGCGGCGCCCACCATTGGACGGTCATGCGCATGACCTCGGCGCGGCGGGCCACGGCCTCGCCGATGGCTCCCAGGCCGACGACGCCGATCGTCTGTCCGCCCAGGGAGGGGGTGATGGTCTTGGACGCCGGGGTCCAGTCGCCTGCGCGCAGTTGACGGTCGCCCTCGGTGATCTGACGGCGCGCCGCCAGGATCAGGCCGATGGCGTGGTCGGCGACGTCTTCGTGGTTGATGGCCGGGGCGTGGGTGACAGGCAGACCGCGCGCGCGACACCACTCCACGTCGATGCCGTCATAGCCCGAGGTGAAACAGGCGATCAGCGACAGGTTGGGCAAACGCCCGATCAGGTCCTTGTCCAGCTCGAACTCGCCCGCGACGACCAGAACGCGCACGTCGGCGGCGGCCTCGATCGGCGGCCCCTCCCAGAAGCGATAGACGTCATAGGCGCCCTCGAGGAAGACGCTGAGCGGCGCGA
>JALAGW010000016.1 GCA_022712235.1 Brevundimonas sp.
GCCATCTCGGGCAGGTCGTTCCTGGTCGGCGCGCCGAGCCCCGGCCACGCGGCGCGATCGGCGGAAAGCGCGCCGGTCGCCGTCAACTGGGTGACGCCGTCACGCACCAGATCGAGGTCCAGCCGTCCTTGCGCCTGGCTGAGGCTGAGATCGCCCGAGACCAGTCGCGCGGCCCTGCGGGCCAGCGGCCCCTGCACTTCGAAGGCGGCGTCCCGCCCTCCGGCGGTCAGGCTGCTTGACGACATGACGGCCTGGGCCCGTCGGGTTCCCGCCGCTGATCCGCTGTCCAGGCGGATGGCGGCGGGCGAGGCTACGCGCCATTCCAGTCCGCGCTGCCCGCGTTTCACCATGACGTCGGCCCGACTCAGGCTGATGTCGGCGCCGCGCGCGTCCATGCCTTGGCCCGCCAGGCCTTGCGCCCTGATCCGCGTCTGGCCCTTGCCGAGGATCTGGAAGGCCTCGATCCAGCCCTGGGTCCGGCCGTCGAAGTCCAGGGCGGCCTCGGCCTTGCGTCCTTCGATCCCGCCCGCATTCAAGGCGTCGGCGGTCAGGTGGGCGGCGATGACGGCCCGACCGTCGCCGCGGCGTGCCTTGAGGTCGGGATAGGGCAGATCCCCGGTCAGGGTCAGTCTGGCGGCCGTCCCGCCCGCGTCCTTCGCCTCGAAGTCCTCGGCCGCAGCTTCGACCTTCAGCGCCACGCGGTCGCCGGTGGTGGTCAGATCGACGACGGCGCTCAGGCCGCGCGCCTGCATGTCGCCGCTTTTCAGCGAGGCGGCGGGCAGGCGGGCGTTTAGGCGCATCAGCTTGCTGTCGTCGATGCGGGCGTCAGCCAGAACCTGCAGCGGGCCATATTCGGTGTCGATGCGGGCGCGGCCGCCCTCGACGATAACCAGGGGCGCGCGACTGTCGGGCCGGGGCGGCTTGGCCGTGAATTCCTCGATCAGCGAGTCCAGCGAGCCGAGCGACAGCTTGCCCTCCTTCCAGCTGGCGCGCGCCAGCGGACGCACCAGGCGGATGCGGCTGGGGGTCACGCCCAGGCCCGCCTTCGACCATGGCATTCCCAGGGCGTAGTCGACCTCGACCCGTTCGACCTTGAAGTCAGGGTTGCGAGGGTCGCCGATGCTGATCCTGCCGACGAAGCCGTCGACTTCCAGGCGCTCGACCTCGACGTCGGCGTCGATGCCCTTGCGGTCCAGCCAGCCGACCAGAAGCTCGCGAGCGGCGGCGCGTCGGTTCAGATAGAGGGCGGCGGCCAGCGCGACCAGCAACAGCAGGCCGATCAATAGCGTGATCAGCGCCGTCCGGGCGAGAGACCGCTGGGCGCGGCGGGGCTGTGGGGCGGGGGTCTCGTCGGTCAAGGCGCTCGGCGGTCCGTCGGCGAAAGGAGGCGTAACAACGCCACAGATCGTGCTGCAAAGACAGGCGTTGCCGTTTGAACACTGATGCGTGGCGCGGCAGTCACTGTTCAGTCAAGCAAGGCCAGAAAAGGGCGGTTGTCCGCCGATGATTCAGGAAAAACGGTGGAATACTTGACGTTCATCCCGCCAAGTTAACCAATTGTAACCTGCGTGCTTCCCAAGATGGGACGAACGGGCTATATCGCTCGCTTCGCGTTTTCGGGGCTGCCGGGGCGCGATCCATGATTCGAATGGTTTGGCGCCAGTAGGGCGTCGTCGATTGCCGGGGACCGATGGCTCAGTTCGATCCGCGCCGCCAGCCCATGCGGCTTGCGCCGCATCTCCTGACGACCGCTGCCGCCGTGGCCATCGCCCTTGTGGCGGGCCAAGCCTATGAACCCGTGCGCGCCGAGGAAGTTCCGGCGCTGACGTCGGAACAGATCGCCTATCTCGAGACCCAGGCCTATGCCGCCGCCGGCGCGCCGGCCGGTCTGACGGCCCCTGAGGCCCTCCCTGTCCAGATTCGTCGCGGGGAAACCTTCGAGCAGGCCGTGCGCCGCACCGGCATCGGCGCCGAGGAAGCCAGCGCCGTCGCCGCCACCATCGCCAGCGCCTTTGATCTCACGGATTTGCGCGCTGGTCTGAAGTTCGAGACCGCCGTCTCCAAGCCGCGCGGCGGCCGGGGCGACGCCCGCCTGATCGGTCTGACCATGCGCACCGGCCCGGCCAGCCAACTGACCGTGTCGCGCAGCTTCGACGGCGCCCTGCGCCTGCGTGCGCTCGACGAAAAGGTCACGCACGAAACCGTCGTCGCCAATGACAAGGTCCAGCGCTCTCTGTCGGCCAGCGCCCGCGAACTGGGCGCCACCTCGGCGGTCGTCCGCCGCGCCAGCCAGTTGTTCGCGCACAAGTTCGACATGCAGCGCGACGTTCGCGCCTCGGACGAGTTCACCCTGGTCTTCGACCGTTCGGTGACCGAGGCTGGCCGCACGGTGGAGACCGGCGACCTGCTTTACGCCGAGCTCAAGGGCCACGCCTTCTACCGCTATCAGCGTCCCGGCGCGAAAACGGCGGAATATTTCGACGCCACCGGCAAGAACACGCGCACCGCCATGATGCGCACCCCGCTGACCAGCTTCCGCCGCGTCAGCTCCAATTTCG
The DNA here is from genome assembly GCA_022712235.1 of Brevundimonas sp. Taxonomy (GTDB): domain Bacteria; phylum Pseudomonadota; class Alphaproteobacteria; order Caulobacterales; family Caulobacteraceae; genus Brevundimonas. The sequence goes on from JALAGW010000016.1 coordinate 2,559, forward strand.
GCGTCCGGACCCACCCCATCTCGGGCTATCGCAAGATGCACCAGGGCATGGACTTCGCAGCCACCACGGGCACGCCCGTCGTGGCGCCCGCTGACGGCGTGGTTGTCGAGGCCCGTCGCTGGGGCGGTTACGGCAACTGGCTGCGCATCCGCCACGCCAATGGCCTGGAAAGCGGCTATGGCCACCTGTCGCGCTACGGGTCGGGCATTCGCGCCGGTCAGCGCGTGTCACAGGGACAGGTCGTGGCCTATGTCGGCTCGACCGGCGCCTCGACCGGTCCGCACCTGCACTATGAAATCTGGCGCAACGGCCAACGGATCAATCCGTCGGGCATCAAGACGCAGGAAGGCTCGGTTCTGACCGGGGCCGAACTGGCCGGCTTCCGTGCCGAGAAGGCCCGTATCGACCGCATCATCGCCGCGGGCGGTCAGCGCCGCCCCGTGGTGCAACAGGCCTCGGCCTCGGGCCTGCGCTCCGTCGAGGGCTGACGTCGGCCCCTTCTTATCCCACCAGCACCGGCGTCCGCCCCTGGGTCGGACACTGGACACCGTGCACGCGCACGTCGGCTTCGCCCAGTTTCAGCCCCAGCAGGTCGAGTAGGGGCTGAATCACGCTGTCCAGAACCGGCCCCAACGGGGCCAGCAAGAGTCCCAGAGACTTGGCCAGATCGCCCAGGCCCAGACCGAGCGTGGCGATCTCGACGTCCGGGTCCAGGTTCTGGATCAGGCTGACGATCAGGCCGTTCACAAAGCCGCGCGACTGGACGGATTTGACCTTCTGCTCGGCGATGTCCTGGGCGTTGAAGGCGACGGTGCTCCACTCCGTGTCGGCTATATCGACATCGGCGCTGGCCTTGACGGTCACCAGTCCGGCCAGGGCGGAGACGAGGGTGGCCTGGGAGGTGGTCAGGGGCGCCTTGAAATTCTTCAGCCTGGATTCGTCGATGGTCCCGATCCGCGCGCGGGCCAGGCCAGGGCGCACGGACAGGGTCGTAAGGGGCGCGCCGGCGCAGTCGATCCGGCTCAGCTTCGCCTCGGATGAAGCCGCCTCGATCAGGATCGGCAGCTTGACCTGAGCCAGACCCGCCAGCGCCTGGGCCGTGGTCGCCTTCAGGTAGATGCGGGCCTGGGCGGTGCGAATGATCGGTTCGCCCTTGTCGGTGATGGTCAACCACGGCGACCTGTTGGGTCGCTCGCCGATGGCCAGCATGACGTCGAGATCCGCCAGACCGGCGCGGGCGCCGAGGTCCAGGGCCACCTGTCGGTCGCCGTTGGCGGTCTCCAGCGAGGCCATGATCAGGTCGAGGGCCGAGACATCGGCGTTCAAGGCCTCTCTCAGGCCCTGTTTCGCATCCGCCTCGACCCCGATCAGATCCTGCAGTTTCAGTCGGGCGTCGACCGGGACCCGGATCAACTTGCCGAGGGCGCTCTTGGAGTCGGCGCCGGCGATCGTTTCCAGAACCTTGAGGGCGCGACCGGCCGTCACCTCCTGTTTCAACAGGGCGTCATAGTCGCCCGCCGTCACACCGAGTTCGGTCGCTAGGGCATCCGAGAACTGCAGCAGATTGACCTGGGCCCCGGCCAGGGCGCGGTAGTCCATGACCGTCAGCGAGACCTTGCCGCCCAGCAGGCCTGACAGCAGGGCGTTGGCCAGACCTCCGTCCAGGCTGGCCAGGCGAGAGCCGATCGAGAACATGGCCTGGGGTTGGCCGCCTGGGATGGCGGCGGTCGCGGTTTTGCGAACGACCAAGCTGTCGCGCTGCAGGATCCAGCGGCCGAAGAAGAGCGGCGCCGGGGCTGCGACTTCGACCCGTGCGGCGTTGGGCTCGGGCGCACCGGCGCTGAAACGGTCCTTCGGGGCCAGGCGGGCGTCAGCGACATAGCCGCCCTTGGTCACGCTCACCGTCTGAACCTCGGGCAGGTTGGCTGCGGCCGTGGCCTGGGCGGCGGCCTGGGCGTGGCTCAGATCGCGAGCGGCGGCCATGGCGGACAGGTCGGCTGCGCCTTGAACCTGGCGCGCCTTTAACGAAATGGAGCCTAGGTCTATGGCCAGGGCGGCCAGGACGCAGAATACGCCGCCAAAGAGGGCGGCCATCACGGCGACGCCGCCTCGTTCGTCCTTCAGCCGAGGATGGGGCGTCATCCTAGTAGCCTCCGAGGCGGACGACGGCGGTTCGGCGAATCACGCGCGGCGGCGAGGGCACCAGGGCCGACAGCGCCATCAGGGGATGATCGCTGACATCATAGGCGACGTTGACGCGGATGACCCCTGTCGTGCTTTCGATCTGGACCGCGGCCCGTTCCGCCTGAAGGCCCAGATCGCCGACCTGAGCGTCGATGAAGCCGCGCGCCAAGGTTTCACGCTCGGCGGGGTCCAGTCCGGCGATGGCCGCCCTGGCCCCTTCCGAGGCCAGGGACTGGACGGAATGCGCCATCCAGAACCAGCCGCCATAAACCACCAGGGTGAACATCATGAGGAGCAGGAACGGCGCCACCATGGCGAACTCGATGGCGGCGACGCCACGCCGGTCGCGGCCCAACGGCAGAAGAGAAAAGCAGCGCCTCATGGTCCAGCCTCACCTCTTTAAGGTGACAACTGTAAGTTGAACTCCGTTAAGCGGTGTTGAACGCCCATGCTTAAATGGAAGCCAGGGCGAAGGGGACGTTCAAGTCGCAAGAGGCGAAACTGAGACGTGTCTCGCGATCAGACGGAGAGGTCTGGGTCAGCAGTCGACGCAAGACGCGCCCGATTGGAGCGGTGCTGACACGCTTTAAATGTCGAGTAAGGAAGATGGCGCACCCGAAGAGATTCGAACTCCTGACCCCCAGATTCGTAGAGTGATTTTTGACCGTTTCATGCTTCTTCAGGCTTGTTCATTTTCTAGACAAGTCTTTATTTTTACTGAATATTATTGCATTGAGCTTTTGCAGGTCGTTTCATAGATTTTCGGCCTTCTGTGCCCCATCTGTGCCCCAAAAAGTCACGGACCATGCTATTATAGGGGGGGGAGTACTCGTGGTGAAGAGATTTCAGCGGGAGCGTGGCAATGGCCAGGGTTCGACTGACAGATCGATACGTAGGCACAATCTCTGCTCCGCAGGGACGCCGACTTGAGATTTTCGACCAGCATCCGCAGGGGGCGGGGCTGATGCTCCGGGTTGCCGATACTGGTCGCAAGATATGGATGGTCCGCTACCGGACCGACGACGGCCAGCAGCGTCGCCTTAACCTTGGCTACTACCCGGATGTTGGATTGTCGGAGGCTCGGGGCCGTGCTGCCGCGGCGAGGTTAGAGGCGACGGGCGGGGGCGACCCGGCCGCCGCGCGCCAACGGCGCCGCGTGGAAGCCAAAACTGATCGACTAAAAACCTATAATAATCTCGCTGACTCCTATTTCACCGCTTGCGAAGTCGGGGAATGGAAGCCCCGGGGTAAGAGGAAGCGGGCTTCGACCCTGGCGAACGAGAAATGGCTTTGGTCCAAACACATCAAGCCACACCTCGGGGGGTTAAAACTTGAGCAAGTGTCACCCGCAGAGCTCAAGCAGGTACTCCGGGATCTCGTAGCTACTGGCAGGGGGTCAACTTCCAACAAGGTCCGCGCCCAGATTCGCCAGATGTTCAACTTCGCGATCGGCGATGACCGGATTGCGGTCAATCCGGTGGACAAGACTGCGGCTCTTGGCGACGAGGCACCGCGCCAGCGCGTCCTGTCCGATCAAGAAATTCGCGTCGTTTGGAGTGCCTTGAGCTCGCGGGCCGGCCTAATTCGACAGGGGAGGGGAGAGGTGGATGGCGAACGGGTCCTCATCGGGGAGCCTGTCAGCATCGCTCTGAAGCTACTCTTAGTCACTCTGGTTCGACGGTCTGAGATGACTGGCGTCGCCCGTAGGGAACTGGATCTAGACAATGGGACTTGGCTGATCCCTGGTGATCGCACAAAAAGCGGGCGGTCCCACCTTGTGCCGTTGACGACGACCGCTATCGTCTTATTCCGGCGAGCGATCGAGATTGCCGATGAGGGGCGGTCCGAAGCCTCACCGTATGTGTTTCTGTCCCCCCGAGACCGCTGTAAGCCGATCACGCCCGCCGCGCTCACCCATGCGCTTCGCTACGTTCGCGAAGCGCTCGACCTCGAGAGGTTTACGCCGCACGACCTTCGTCGAACCGGCGCGACGATCATGGCCAGCGAGCGCCTTGAGATATCGCCCTTCCTTATCGGCAAAGTTCTAAGCCATTCGACGGAAACAGGCGGTGCGGCGAATGTAACTCTTACGACCTACGCCCTTTATGACTACGTGAAGGAGAAGCGCGCGGCTCTATTGGCGTGGGAGGCGTTGCTGGGCAAGATTGTCGAGTCACCTTCCGAGAACCTGCCGACGTCGCCGATGGCAGCCAAGCTCCCTGTGGTCCTTGATGACGACATGCGGCGTCGCATTGCCGACCCTAGGTTTCGCCAAGCTCTGATCGCAGAACTCCTGGGCCACGCGCCCTTATGATTCCGATGCTCAGTACGGCGCTATAAGCGGTGGAGTGGAGAAGGGCCGGGGACACCGCCAATGAGACACATCAGACTCCCCCGACCGCGCCCGCCAGCAATTCCAGCGACCGCACCCGCGCGCCAGGATCCCAGATCTGGCTGGTGACCATCAGTTCGTCGGCGCCGGTTTTGGCAATGAAAGCGTCCATGGTCGCGCGCACCGTCTCGGGCGAGCCGACGGCTGAACAGGCCAGGGCGGCGTCGATCATGCCGCGCGCGGCGCCGTCCAGGCTTTCGTAGTAGCCTTCGACCGGGGCCGGCAGCTTGCCTGGGCGACCGGTTCTCAGATTGACGAAAGCCTGCTGGACCGAGGAGAACAACAGGCGCGCGGCCTGGTCCGTCTCGGCGGCGAACACGTTGTAGCCCAGCATGGCGTAGGGCTCAGCCAGATGGGCCGATGGCCGGAAGGTCTGACGATAGACGTCCAGCGCCCGCA
>JALAGW010000198.1 GCA_022712235.1 Brevundimonas sp.
ACCCCTGACGGGCTGAAGTTCTCCAAGCTGACGGGGTCCCAGCGGCCGAGCGGCCTGTTGTATCCCGAGAATGATCGCCACATGGTCTTCCTCGGTTCGATGGCCCTGGCCTCCGAGCCCGCCGCCCGCACCTATGGTCGGCGGCCCGATCGCGACATGGTCGGCGTGGTCGAGCGTATCGGCGAACGGCGCTGGCGTCTGGCCATTCCCTGGCCGGCGAACGAGTCCAATCTGGACCTGATCGAACTGGTTCCCGCCACGCGCTGAGGCTGACCGTCGCCCCTTGACCGGGGCTGGAGGCGGTGTCCACCCTGAAGCCTGTTCAGAATTCAGGGGAGGCGCGCATGCGCGGCATTGGTTTCACTATCGGTTCGATCGTCGCCATCGGCGTTCTGGTCGCCGTCGTCCTGGTCGGCTTCCCGACCTACAACGTCTATTCCAAACAGATGGCGGGCAAGGCGGCCTATGAAGAGGCGGTGCAGAACCGCCGCATCCGCGTGCTGGAGGCCCAGGCCGCCCTGGACTCGGCCAAGCTGACCGCCGCGGCCGAGATCGAGCGCGCCAAGGGCGCCAACGAGGCCAACCGCATCATGGCCGAGGCCCTGGGCGGTCCCGAGGCCTATCTGCGCTGGTCCTACATCAACATGCTGCAGGAAACGGCCGGCAAGGAAGGCCGCCAGACCATCTACATCCCGACCGAGGCCGGCATGCCCATCCTGGAGGCGGGCCAGCGCCCGGCGGCGCGCTAGGTCAAGGCGGTTAAGCGATGGCGACGACCACCGGCGTCGGCTATATTAGGCGCATGGATAAGGACATGATCCGTCGTGGGCGTAAGCTCACCCTGAAGGTCTGCAAGGACAAGTCGGGGTGGCGTGTTCAGGCTTGCGAGACCGAGTTTGTCGTCTTCCGAACCAAGGTCGAAGCGATGGCGGCGGCCAGAGATTGTTTGGCCCGAAAGGGGGGGCAGGTCTGGGTTCACGCCGGTGACGGTCGCGTTGCCTGTGTCACCGTCATGGGAGCCGAGGCCGCGAGACGGTTGAACGCCATCGAGGGCGTAACGCCTGACCAAGCTTCGCGACGCCTGATCCGCCAGGTTGCGGGCAAGACATTGAAGCAACGACGTCAAGCCGTTCTCGAGCATTTCCGCAAGGTCGCGAGCGCCTGACCGACCACGGTTACCAAGCGGAGGCGGACCCCGACTGCTATGTCGGCACGACGGTGCTGCGCAATCGCGCCGGACTTCGCGATCAGGCTCGATTGGATCAGTACGAAGCCGTTTCCGTCGAGCTCAGCCTTTCGGAAACGCTTCCTGAGGGGCGATTGGACGTCGCCCATTATCGCGCTCTCCACCGCCACCTGTTTCAGGACGTCTATCGCTGGGCTGGCGACTACCGCGCCGTGCGAATTCACAAGGGCGACAGCACCTTCTGTTACCCAGACCACATCCCTAGCCAGATGGATGGGCTTTTTGCTCGGCTGGCGGACGCTGACCATTTGAGAGATCGGTCACGTTCCGGTTTCGCTTCAGCCGTTGCGACATTCATGGGGAATCTGAACGCCATCCATCCTTTTCGCGAAGGCAATGGACGGACGATGAACGTCTTCGTTGCTCTGTTGTCCATGCAGGCAGGTCATCCGATCGATGTCCGCAGGATTCAGCGCGATGCCTATCTGGCCGCGGTCATCCAAAGCTTCGCAGGCGACGAGGCCGCGCTCGCCGCCTTGGTCGAGACATGGGTCGCCTGACGGTCAGACCCGCGTCAGCCGCAGGTCCTGATAGTCGTAGGAGAAGTCGATGGCGGGCGAGACGCCTTTCAGCGTCGCCGTCGCCGGTTTGGCGGTGGCGATGTTGAAGGTGATGAAGGCGTCCTCCTCGCGCTTGTCGGGGAAGCGGGTGCGGAAGGTTTCGCCGTCATAGGGCTCCAGCCAGCCCTGCAGCGCCGGGGTGTGGGTGAAAGCCAACCACAGGCCGGTCTTGCGGTTACGGCCGCGTCCCTCGGTCTTCTGTTCGACCGTGATGTCGCCGTACCAGGGGTCGCGCCAGGTCCCGGCGTAGGCCTCCAGCGGCATCGACGGCGGGGCGCCCGCCGCCTGCTTGGTGTCGATCTCGACGGCGGCCTTCAACGACTTCTCGGTCCCCTCGGCCTCGCGCTTTTTCGAATCCGCGATCCAGTCGACGTCGACCTGGTTCATGGCGATGTCCGACAGGCCCGAGCGCAGGGCGCGCAGCAGGAAGCTCTCCTCGGCGTTGGTGAAGACCGAGAAGCCGATCTTGCGGCCGGGGATCAGCACGGTCGAGGAAATGCCGCCGGGCGAGCCGCCGCCGTGGGTGGCCAGTCGCTCGCCGCGATAGTCCTGCACCTGCAGCCCCATGGCGTAGGTCGAGGCCACGGCCCGGTTGGGCAGCTCCGCCGTCGGCCCGTTCGACGACGAGACGATGATGTTGGGCTTGTACATCTCCTTGGCGGCGGCTTCGGAGAAGAGACGTGTTCCGTCGGCCAGCCTGCCGTCGTTCAGGCGCACGGCGATCCACTTGGCCCAGTCGGTCGCGCTGGCGCAGATGCCGCCCGCCGCCGCCGCCGAATCCCAGTTCCAGACCTCGGCGATCGACGCCGCGATCTGGGTCATCGGCCCCTGAAGACGCAGGGGCGGCCCGACGCGGGCGTGGGGCAGGGCGGACTTCGCCGGATCGGCCAGTCGGGCCAGAGGCACGCTCTCGCTCATGCCTACGCGGTCGAAGATGCGGGTCTGGACGAAATTCTCCCACGACAGGCCCGAGACCTTTTCGATCACCGCGCCCGCCACCACGAACATCAGGTTGCAGTAGTGATAGTCCTCGCGGAAGCCGTCCTCGATCGGCACGAAGGCGGCCTGGGCCAGGACCTCGGCGCGGGTCCGGTCGCTGTTGGGCCAGAACAGCAGGTCGCCGGCGCCCAGGCCGAAACCGGCGCGGTGGCTCAGGGTGTCGCGCACGGTGATGCGCTCGCCCACCATGGGGTCCGACAGGGTGAAGCCGGGCAGATAGGTGCGGATCGGCTCGTCCCACTTCACCTTGCCCTCATCGACCAGGATGGCCAGGCAGGCGGCGGTGACGTTCTTGGAGTTCGACGCAATGGCGAACAGGGTGTGTTCGTCGGCCGGTTCGGCCGTGCCCTGGCGGCGCACGCCGTAGCCCTTGGCCAGCACCGTCTTGCCGTCGCGGACCAGGGCCAGCGACACGGCGGGCTGCTCCGGCCAGGCGGCCATGCAGCGCTGCACCC
>JALAGW010000199.1 GCA_022712235.1 Brevundimonas sp.
ACCACCCTCCCCGAACGGGGAGGGAGAGGCGCAGCGTCTTATCTCAGACCGGCCAGGTCTCGGGACTGGCGCCCAGCACTTCGCCCGCCAGATAGAGCGAGCCGCAGATGACGATGCGGCCCGCGCCCAGAGCCAGCGCCCGGTCCAGCGCCTCGTTCACCGAGGCTGTCGGCATCGCCCCGAAACCGCGCCCCTGAGCCACCGCGGCCAGGGCCGCCGGGTCCGCCGCCGCACCGTCGAAGGCCACGGTGAAGACCTGCAGATCGACGCCCTTCAGCGCCTCGAAGAAGCCGCCCGCGTCCTTGTTGGCCAGCATGCCCACAATCAGGGCTGTGGGACGCGGCGCCCGCGCCTGACGCTCGGCCAGGGATCGGGCCAGGGCGCGCCCGGCGTGGGGATTGTGCCCGCCGTCCAGCCACAGCTCGGCATCGGCGGCCTGGACTTTCTCGGCATAGGGACCGTTGGTGAGCCGCTGCATCCGCGCGGGCCAGCGCACCGCCTTCAAGCCCGCCGCGATGGCGGCTTCGGGCAGGTCCAGCTCCAGGGCGGCGGCCACGGCCACCCCCGCGTTGTCGAACTGATGCGGGCCGCTCAGCGCTGGGGCCGGCAGGTCGAGGAAGCGTTCCTGATCCTGATAGACCAGCCCGCCGCGCTCGGCCCAGGCGTCGAAGTCCACGCCCATGACGGTCAGGGGCGAATGGACCTCCGCCGCACGACGCTCGATCACCGCCATGACGGCCTCGGACTGGCGGGCGATGACGCCGCGCGCCCCGGCCTTGAGGATGCCCGCCTTTTCGGCGGCGACGCCCTCGATCCTGTCGCCCAGGAACTCGGCGTGATCCAGATCGACGGGAGTGATGACGCTGAGCAGAGGCCGGTCGATGACGTTGGTGGCGTCAAGCGAGCCGCCCAGCCCCACCTCGATGACGGCCAGATCGGCGGGGGTCTCGCTCATGACCAGGAAGGCGGCGGCGGTCGTGCTCTCGAACACGGTGGCCTCGCCCCCGGTCTCGGCCATGGCCGTCTCGATCCGGTCCAGCACGTCGTTCAGATGGTCGTCGCTTATCAGGCTGCCGGCCAGACGGATGCGCTCGTTGAAACGCACGAGATGCGGCGAGGTGTAGGCGTGAACCCGCAGACCCGCCGCCTCGGCGATGGCCCGGATCAGGGATACCGTCGAGCCCTTGCCGTTGGTCCCGGCGACATGAACCACCGGCGGCAGCCTGTCCTGTGGATCGCCCAGCGCCGCGCACAGGGCCCGCATCCGGTCCAGCGACAGGTCGATGCGCTGGGGATGGCGGGCGCGCAGGCGTTCCGAGATCGGGTCCATGCGAGGGGCCTTAGGCCGCCTTGCGCTTACCGCCCATCAGCATGGACAGGATCTGGCCCAGGACGGTCGGCAGATCGCCGCGCGCCACGACCTTGTCGACCATGCCCTTGCCCTGCAGATACTCGGCGCGCTGGAAGCCCGGCGGCAGTTTCTCGCGGATGGTGGTCTCGATCACGCGCGGACCGGCGAAGCCGATCAGGGCGCCCGGCTCGGCCAGGTGGACGTCGCCCAGCATGGCGTAGGAGGCGGTCACGCCCCCCGTGGTCGGGTCGGTCAGGACGACGACGTAGGGCAGTTGCGCCGCCTTCACCTCCTGCACCGCCAGTGTGGTGCGAGCCATCTGCATCAGGCTGAGGGCGCCTTCCTGCATCCGCGCGCCGCCGGCGGCGGTGAAGCAGACGAAGGGCACGCCGCGCTTCACGGCCTCGCGGGCGGCGGCGACGAAGGCCTCGCCCGCCGCCATGCCCAGCGACCCGCCCATGAAGGTGAAGTCCTGGACGATGACGACCGCGGCCACGCCGTCGATCTTGCCATAGCCGATAGCCATGGTGTCCTTGCGGCCCGCGGCCTTGCGCGCCGCGTTCAGGCGATCCTTGTAGGGTTTGCCGTCCGAGAACTTCAGCGGGTCTTCCGGCACGTCGGGCGTGTCGATGCTCTCGAACACGCCGTCGTCGAAGGTAGCCTTCAGGCGCGTCGGCGCATTGATGCGCATGTGACGGCCCGACGGCGTGACCCACAGGGCCGCCTCCAGGTCCGTGCGGAACAGCATCTCGCCGCTGTCCGGGTCCTTGACCCACAGATTGTCGGGCGTGTCGCGCCGGCTGACGATCTTGCGCACGCCCGGAGCGAAGCGGGACAGCCAGCCGCCGCGCGGCTTGTTCTCGGTATTCTTGTCGACCATGGGCGGGCCTTTAAACGGTTTCCGTCACGGAAGCACTAGTCTGGGCGGTTTTCACCGCATCGGCCAGAGCCTTGACCTTGGCCAGAACGCGGGGGACGGCGGGTTCGTTCGCCGCCAGGGCCGCCGCCACTTCATCGACGAAGACCGACCCGGCCACCACCGCATCGGCCACGCGGGCGATCTCGGCGGCGCGCTCGGGCGTCTTGACGCCGAAGCCCACCGCGACCGGCAGACTTGCAGCTTTACGGACGCGTTCGACGGCGGGGGCGACGGCGGCGGCCTGAGCCTCCTTCACGCCCGTCACACCGGCGACCGAGACATAGTAGACAAAGCCCGAAGTGCCGCGCGCGATGACCTTCAGCCTGTCGTCGTCCGAGGTCGGTGTGGCCAGACGGATCAGCGACACCTCGGCCGCATCCAGCGCCGCGGCCAAGGGCCCGGCCTCTTCCGGCGGGCAATCCACCACGATCAGACCGTCCACGCCCGCCGCGGCCGCGTCAGCCGCGAAGGCCTCGTAGCCGTAGCTTTCGACCGGGTTCAGATAGCCCATCAGGATGACCGGGGTGGCGTCGTCGCCTTTACGGAAATCGGCCACCAGATCGAGCGTGCCGCGCAGGGTCATCCCCGCCGCCAAGCCGCGAAGGGCGGCACGCTGGATGGGCGGCCCCTCGGCCATGGGGTCCGAAAACGCCAGACCCAGTTCGATCAGGTCAGCGCCGGCGGCGGGCAGGCCACGCAGGATCTCCAACGCCTCGTCCCGGCTGGGATCGCCGGTCATGACATAGGGAATGAAGCCGGCCCGGCCCTCGGCCTTCAGAGCGGCGAAACGGGCGTCGATACGAGCAGTCGTCACTGGGGCGTCGCTCCGGCGGTCGGAGCCTGTTGGCCGGCGCAGACATTGCCGGGAATGGTGGCGAAGCCGAGATAGCCGGGCGTTTCCGGCGCCGAGGGGCCGGCGGTGTCGTAAAAAGCGACCATCTGCAGACCGTCGCACACGCCGCCGTCCTTGCGCTTGATGAAGACGACGCGGTTATCGTCGCCGCCCGCGACCAGCCAGCCCTGGCTCTCGAAGTGGGCGATATAGGTTTCGGCCAGGGCGCCGACCCCGGCCAGCGGCGCGGTGACGCAGAAGGCGCGACCGTTGAGGCCATGCAGATTGCCGCAATCCGGCGCAACCTGAGCCCCGCTGAGCACCGGCGTATCGGTCGCCGGCGCGCCTTGGGGACCCGGCGCGGCTGGCGCGGCCGGCGCCGGGGCGGCGGGCGCCGCCTGGGTCTTGGCCAGAGTCAGGGTCGGCGACACGGCGGCGGCCAGGGCCGCGATCAGAAGGGTCTTCATGTTCAAAGCTCCACGCCCAGGTGTTTGGCCACGGTGAAAATATCCTTGTCGCCTCGGCCCGACAGGACCAGCACGACATCGCCGCCCTTGCCGACCTCCTTCGCCACCTCGCCGATGCGGGCCAGGGCGTGCGAGGGTTCCAGCGCCGGAATGATGCCTTCCAGCTTCGACAGCATCTGGAAGGCCTCCAGGGCCTCGTCGTCGGTGGCCGACAGGTATTCGCCACGCCCCAGATCGTTCAGCCAGGCATGCTCCGGCCCGATGCCCGGATAGTCGAGACCGGCCGAGATGGAGTGGCCCTCCAGGATCTGACCGTCGGCGTCCTGCAACAGATAGGTGCGGTTGCCGTGCAGCACGCCGGGGCGGCCGCCCTTCAGGCTGGCGGCGTGTTCGGGGGTGTCCAGGCCATGACCCGCCGCCTCGACGCCGATCAGGCGCACGCCCTCGTCCTCGATGAACGGGTGCATGGCGCCGATGGCGTTGGAGCCGCCGCCGATGCAGGCGACCACGGCGTCGGGCAGCCGCCCGATCTGGGCCAGCGACTGACGCTTGATCTCCTTGCCGATCACCGACTGGAAGTCGCGCACCATGGCCGGATAGGGGGCCGGCCCCGCCGCCGTGCCGATGATGTAATAGGTGTCGGCGACATTGGTGACCCAGTCACGCATCGCCTCATTCATGGCGTCCTTCAGCGTCGCCGCCCCCGCCGTCACCGCCGCCACCTCGGCCCCCAGCAGCTTCATACGGAAGACGTTGGGCTGCTGACGCTCGACGTCGACCGCGCCCATGTAGACGGTGCAGGGCAGGCCGAAACGGGCGCAGACGGTGGCCGAGGCCACGCCGTGCTGACCGGCGCCGGTCTCGGCGATGATCCGCGTCTTGCCCATGCGACGGGCCAGCAGGATCTGGCCCATGCAGTTGTTGATCTTGTGCGCGCCCGTGTGGTTCAGGTCCTCGCGCTTCAGCCAGATCTTGGCCCCGCCGAAGTGGTCGGTCAGGCGCTCGGCGAAATAGAACGGGCTCTCGCGACCGACATAGTGGGTCAGGAAGCCGTCCAGCTCGGTCTGGAAGCTCGGGTCGGCCTTGGCCGCCTCATAGGCCGCGTTCAGCTCGTGAATGAGCGGCATCAGGGTCTCGGGCACGAAGCGGCCGCCATAGGGACCGAAGCGGCCCTCGGCGTCAGGCCAGGCGTAGGTATTGGACAGGTTTGCGTTCACGAGCGGCAGTCTTTCGCGGGAAGGCGACGAAATCAGGACCGGGATACGGCCTCAAGGAAGGCGCGGATGCGGTCAGGGTCCTTAGCACCGGGCTCGCTTTCGACGCCAGAGGAGACATCGACCAAAGGCGCCCCCGAAATCCGCACCGCCTCGGTGACATTTTGCGGGTCCAGCCCGCCCGCGAGGAACCAGTTTGCCGGAAGCGCCCGGTTCTGCATCAGCGCCCAGTCGAACGAGGCCCCCACGCCTCCGGGCAAATCAGACCCGGCGGGCGGCTTGGCGTCGAACAGCAGATGATCGGCGACATCGGCCCAGTCGGGCACAGAGGCGAAGTCGGCCTCGCCCCGGATCGGCAGGGCCTTGATGATCCCCGCCCCCGTCAGCCGCCGCACCTCGGCGGCGCGCTGCGGCGTCTCATGACCGTGCAGCTGGATCAGGTCGGGCCGCAGGATCAGCCCCACCTCGGTCAGCAGGGCGTCGTCGGGATCGACCAGCACCGCCACGATCTTGGCCCGCTTCCGCGCTCGGTCGAACAGGGTCGCGGCGTGCAGGGGCGGAATGTGGCGCGGGCTCTTCTCGAACACCACCGCCCCGACAAAGGCCGCGCCGCCGTGCAGCGCCGCCTCCAGCGTCTCGGGCGTCGTCAGTCCGCAGATCTTGGCCAAGGTCATGGGAGGGAGGTGCGCGAGAGCGCGCGAGAGGTCAAGCTCAGGCGAAGATCAACTCGATCTCGTCCGGCGTCAGCAGCTTCCACTCCCCCGCCCTCAGATCATCCGGCAGGACCAGCCCGCCCAGACGCTCGCGGTGCAGGGCCTCGACGTGGTTTCCGGCCGCGGCGAACATCCGGCGCACCTGGTGATAGCGGCCCTCGGTCACGGTCAGCAGCGCCTCGGTGAGCGACACCACTTCCAGAACGGCGGGCGCCAGAGGCTTGTCCTCGCCCTCCAGCACCAGATCGCCCGAGGCGAACAACGCGCCCTCGCTCCCGGTCAGGGGTCTCGCCAGGGTGGCGCGATAGACCTTGGCCACATGGCGCTTGGGCGAAATCACCCGGTGCAGCAGGTCGCCGTCGTCGGTCAGCAGCAGCAGGCCCGAGGTCTGCTTGTCCAGCCGCCCGATGGTCGAGATGGCCGGGTCGCGCCGCTTCCACCGGTCCGGCAGGATGTCATAGACCAGCGCCCCGTCTTCCTTGCGCGAACAGGTCATGCCCAACGGCTTGTTCAAAAGCATGACCAGACCCGCCACCGGGTCCAGCGGCTCGCCGTCGATCTCCATCCGCGTCGACAGGTCGGGCGTCACCGGAATGCGTTTCGAGACATCGGTCAGATCGACGCCGTCCAGCACGATGCCGCCCGCCTTGCCCATCCGCGCCATCTCGGCCCGCGAGCCATAGCCCATCGAACCGAGCAGCTTGTCCACTCTGCTTGTTGGCGTCCTACCGCCCTTCGGGCCGCTTGAGGACGTGTTCACTTCACCGCCTCGAAGATCTTGTAGCCGCCCTGGTCGACCACCGGCCTCACCCGCTTGAAGGCGGCGTTCAGATCGGCCTCGTAGGGCAGGTGCCGGTTGGCCACCAGCCACAGCACGCCGCCGGTCTTCAGCAGGGCCGCCGCCAGACGGATGAAGTTCTGGCCCAGACGCCGGTCTTCCGTGCCGCCGTCGTGGAAGGGCGGATTGCTGACGATGAAGTTCAGCTCGCCGGCCGTCGGCAAAGTGCGCACATCGGCCCACTCGAAGCCGGCGCGCGGGTCCTCGACATTCTTCTTCGCCGCCGCGACGGCGCGCCGGTCGATGTCGACCAGACGCAAGCTCGTCACCGCCGGCGACCGCAGCGCCACCAGCGACAGGGCCCCGAAACCGCTGCCCAGATCGGCGCCCGCCCCCTTCATCGGCGGCATGACCCCGGCCAGCAGAGCCGTGCCCGGATCGACCCGGTCCCAGGCGAAGACGCCCGGCTGCGACCAAGCCTCCAGTCCGGCAACCTGTTGCAGGGCGCCCGCCGCGATGGCCGCGTCCAGACCCTCGATGGTCTCGGGACGGGTGACGACACAGCGGCGATGGTGCGCCTTGGCCGTCTCGCCGAACTCGAGGCCGAAATCCTTCAGCTCCTTGCCCAGACGCGAGCCGCCCTTGCTCTTGTGCGCCATGACGTCGAGGCGTCCGCCGACCTTCAGCGCCCGCAGCGCCATCGCCAGGGTATAGCGCCGCTCCACCACGCCGGGCGGGGCATAGATCATCGCCTCGTCCACCGAACCGGGGGCAAGGTCTTCCAGCGCGGTCGCGCCGGGGATCAGGGGCGAGGTCTGCACGGCGCCGGTCGGAACGTCGAACACCGCCGGGGGGCGGCCATAGAGGATCGTGGTCATGGGGCGCCCCATACCCTTTTCCCGCCCTTTCGCGAAGGGCGAGCCGTGACACCCCGGAACGGATCAGGCACAACCCGCCGATGCTCGCTGACACCCGCCGCTCCGCCTCCTCCGCTTCGCTCGACCTGAGCGCCGCGCGCGAGGTTCTGGGCCGGGTCTGGGGCCACGCCGATTTTCGCGGTCTGCAATCGCATGTGGTCGCTGAGGTTCTGGCCGGGCGCGACGTCATGGCCGTCCTGCCGACCGGCGGCGGCAAGAGCGTCTGCTATCAGATCCCGGCCATCCTCCGCCCCGGCGTCGGTCTGGTGGTGTCGCCGCTGATCGCCCTGATGACCGATCAGGTCGAGGCCCTGAAGCAGCAGGGCGTGGCCGCCGCCCGCCTCGATTCCGGCGTGCCGATGGAGGAGCGCTCGGCCATCTGGCGCGCCGCCCGTTCCGGCGAGCTGGACCTGCTCTACGTCTCGCCCGAAGGTCTGGCCGCCGGCTCCATGCTGGAGCGCCTGTCCGAGATCGACCTCAGCCTGATCGCCATCGACGAGGCCCACTGCGTCAGTCAGTGGGGCCACGACTTCCGTCCCGACTATCGCTCGCTGGGTCGCCTGGCCGAGATATTCCCCGGCGTGCCGCGCATCGCCGTCACCGCCACCGCCGACGCCCGCACCCGCGACGACATCCTCGCCTCGCTGCGCCTCGGCGAGGCCCGCGTCTTCGTCGACAGCTTCGCCCGCCCCAACCTGCAGCTCTCCGCCGAGCGCAAGATCAACGGCTCGCGCGCCCGCACCGACGCCGCCGTGGTCGAGCTGGTGCGCGAGCGGCGCGGCAAGTCGGGCGTGGTCTATTGCGGCAGCCGCGACGGCTGCGAGCGCGTGGCGCAAACCCTGCGCGACGCCGGGACCAACGCCATCGCCTATCACGCCGGTTTCGACGCCCGCGAGCGCGACAAGCGGCTGGAGCGTTTCCTGGCCGAGGACGGCGCCGTCATGGTCGCCACCATCGCCTTCGGCATGGGGGTGGACAAGCCCGACGTCCGCTTCGTCATCCACGCCGATCCGCCCGGCAGCCTTGAGGCCTACTGGCAGGAGATCGGTCGCGCCGGACGCGACGGCGAACCGGCCGAGGGCATCACCCTCTACGGCCCGTCCGACATCGCCTGGTCCCTGCGCCGCCTCGAAGGCCGCCCGATGGCCGAGGAGGTCAAACAGGTCCAGACCCGCAAGGTCCGCCAGCTGTTCGCCATGCTGGACGGCGCCGTCTGCCGCCCTCAGGCCGTGCGGCGCTACTTCGGCGAACAGGACGCCCAGCCGTGCGGCGTCTGCGACATCTGCGGCGACCCGCCCGCCACCTTCGACGCCGTCGTCCCGGCCCAGAAGGCCCTGGCGGCCGTGCAACGCCTCGGCGAACGCTTCGGCCGGACCCGCGTGGTCGATCACCTGCTGGGCAAGACGAAAGACGTCCAGCCGTGGGAGGCCAACCTGTCCACCTGGGGCATCGGCGCCGACCTGTCGCTGACCGCCTGGCGCGACGTCATTGACCACCTGCTGTTCGAGGGCCTGCTGGTCGAGGACCCGAACGAGGGCAAGCCCATCATCCAGCTGGGCGACCCCGAAGCTGTCCGCGCCGTCTATCGCGGCGAGCGTCCCGTTCAGGTGCGCAAGGCGCCGGTCCGCGTGCTCGAGGCCGAGCGTCCCCGCCGCAACGCCGGCCGCAACCTGGCCGCCGAGGCGCTGGATACGGACGTGCGCGCCCGCTTCGAGGTCCTGCGCGCCTGGCGTCGCGACCGAGCGTCCGAACAGCATGTCCCGCCCTATGTCATCTTCCAGGACAAGACCCTGGTGGAGATCGCCCTCAGCGAGCCGCGCACCCTCGACGCCCTCGGGCGCATCTCCGGCGTCGGCGCCGGCAAGCTGGAACGCTACGGCAAGGGCGTGCTGGAGGCTCTGCGCGCGGCCGACTGATCCGCCTTCCATGACCAAAGCGTAACTGGAAGCCCCCGCGCCGCCCTGCCATGTCATGCCCCGACTTCTGGAGGGGAGATTGGACATGAAGCGATTTCTGACGGCGGGCGTCGCCTGCCTGGCCTTGGCGAGCGCGGCGCAAGCGCAGGACGCACCGGCCGACGCGCTCCAGCCCATGGACCAGCCGCGCGACTGGTCCGCGACCCTGGTTCAGGACGCAACCGCCCTGCATGACATCATGGTCGACAGCCACCCCGGCACGCATGATCCGCTCAATCCCGAGTTCCGCGCCCGCCTGGAGCAGGGGCTGGCGGCGGCGTTGGAGCGGGCGAAGACGACGACGGACGTCGGCGGCTGGTGGTGGGCGCTTCGCGCCTATGTCGCCAGCTTCCAGGACGGCCACGTCCAGATCGGCATGACCCAGAGGGACTTCGGCTTCCCCACCCGTTGGCCCGGTTTCCTGACCGTCTATCGCGGCGCCGGTCAGGTGGTGGCGAGCCGCGACGAGGCCGACGCCGACGCCGACGCCCCGCCCCTGGGCGCCCGGTTGATCGACTGCGACGGCGTGGACGCCGCGACCCTGGCCGAGCAGCGCATCGGCCAGTTCCGGGGACGCTGGTTCCTGGAAGCGATCCAGACCCGCTTCGGCGACTGGATGTTCATCAACGCCGACAATCCCTGGCAGACCGAGATGAAGGCTTGTCGTTTCGAAGCCGACGGCGCGACAAAGACCTACGCCCTCAACTGGCGCGTCGCCGATCTGAACGAACGTCGCGCCCAGCTGATGCAGAGCACACGACCCGACTTCGCCCTGAAGCACTTCGACGACGGCGGCTTCTGGATCTCGACCCCGACCTTCAACGGGGACCCGTCCAGCGAGAACTACTCAGAACTGACCGCCCTGATCGCCGACATGAAGGCCAAGCAGGAGGCCCTGCGCGCCGCCCCCTATGTTGTGCTGGACCTGCGCGGCAACGGCGGCGGCTCCTCGCACTGGAGCCAGCTGATGGCCCAGATCCTGTGGGGCGACGACTGGATGACCGCCCATCCCGAACCGGCGATCGAGGCCGTCGAATGGCGCGCCTCGGACGGCAACATCGCCGAAATCTCCGCCTTTCTGGACAAGCTGCGCGCCACGAACGGCCAGCCGGAGCTGATCGCCTGGGCCGAGGACGCCATCAACGGCATGACAGCCGCCAAGGCCGCCGGTCAGATCTATTGGCGCAGCGCCAATGACGAGGAACCCGTCGACGCCGCTCCGCCGTCGCCCGCGCCGCAACTGATGGCCGGCCGGGTCTATGTCCTGACCGATTCCAGCTGCGGCTCAGCCTGCCTCGACGCCGTCGATCTGTGGAAGACCGTGGGGGCCGTCCAGGTCGGTCGCGAGACCTCGGCCGACACCGTCTATATGGAGATCCGCGAACCTGTCCTGCCCAGCGGCCTGGCCCAGATCGCCGTGCCGATGAAGGTCTATCGCGGTCGCGCGCGCGGCAACAACGAGCCGCAACGCCCCCAATATGTCATCGAGGGCGACATGAGCGACGACGCGGCCCTGCTGGCCTCGATCCGCCGCCTCCAGCCGCACTGACGCTTCAGCGCAGAAAGCGTTCGACCGCCTGCTGGAACTGACGTGGGCGGTCGATCATGACCATGTGCTCGGCCCCTTCTATGCGTTCGAAGGCGGCCGGGCGCGGCAGGCTGCGATAACCGGCGCGGAACAGGCCGTCGATGTGGCTGCGCGGGCTGCGGTCGTCGGCGCTCCAGCCATAGACGACGGTGACGGGCGCGGTGATCGCGGGCAGGCGTGCGCGCAGGTCCACGGTCATCACCTCATAAAGCCCCTGGGCCAGGGTGCGCCGGTCGCCGCCCTGCCAGCCCAGGGTGCCGAACAGACTGTCGGCGGCCCCGCCCATGTCGGCTCCCATGCCCTGGGCCTGGGTCTTCAGCGCCTCGTCGCCGAACAGCAACACCCCCTGATAGACCAGCCGGGCCAGGGGCTCGACGTCGCCCGTCGTGGCGCCCGCGCTGATCAGGGACGGAAAGAAGGGCGAGGCGTCCACCACCATGACCCGACCTACGCGCGGTCCGGCGTCGGCGGCGACCCGCAGAGCGATCTGGCCGCCCATCGAATGACCGATCAGCGCCGGATGCTCCAGACCGCGCTCGGCGATATAGCGTCGGATCTCCGCCGCGGCCGGACCCCCGACCAGACCTTCGGCGTTGCCGCCCGCCGAGACGTCGCCAAAGCCGCGCAACGTGACCAGGTGCAGACGATAACGCCCCTCCAGCGCGCCGGCCGTCCGCGCCCAGACGGCCGAAGTCGAGGCCAGCCCAGGAATAAGGATGACGTCCGGGCCGTCTCCCCGCGTCTCGACGACGATGCGATCGGACTGAAAGGGCGCCGGATCGGCGGCCCACACGAACGTCGGACTCCAGATCAGGATCAATAGGCTCAGAAGAATGCGCGTCATGCGGCGAGCCTAGCTCCGGATCGCGGCGAAGAGTCGGCGTAGGCCTCAGTTGAAATTTCACGGTTTCGGGTGTGAAATCCCTCCATCCTGGGGAGGATCCGATGCAAAAAGTTCTATTGACCGCCATTCTCGCCGCCGCGGCCGTCTCGGCCGGCGCCGCGTCCGCCGAGGAGTGGAACGCCTTTTCCCGAAACGCCCGGCTGGTCTATTTGGCCGACGTCAGCGCCATCGCCACCGTGGGCGACACGACCAGCGTGCGCGTGGCCCGCATAGCCCTGCAATCGCCAGCCGGCGACTACAGTCACAAGATCGACGAATACGAAATCCGCTGCGGCGCCAAGCAGGCGCGGATCGTTATGGAAGTCGAGTACGGGCCGGACGGAGTCGAACTGGAACGCTATCCTGAAGCCGACGCCGCCTGGGACGACATTCGCCCCACCAGCCTGAGCGCCTTCATCGAGCCCATGGTCTGCAACGGCGATCGCGCGAACGGTCCCAATGCACCGTCGATCAAGGCCTTTATCGACGGCGGTCGCGGCCAGTAGCCGCGCCGATCATCCGGCAAACACGCCGCAGAAAAAACGGCCGCTCCGATCCTGGAGCGGCCCTTTCATCTTCATCGCTTGAAGGGCGTCAGGCGGCGGCGGGCTTGGGCGCATCGGGCCCGCCCTCGGGGATGTCGTCCAGTTCGCCTTCCCACTTGGCGACCACGGCGGCGGCGACGGAGTTGCCGACCACGTTGGTGGCCGAGCGGCCCATGTCGAGCAGGTGATCGACGCC
>JALAGW010000200.1 GCA_022712235.1 Brevundimonas sp.
ATGCCGGACGCCTCGGAGAGCAGCCGCCGCAGCCGTCTGGCCCAGTTCGGCCTGCCGTTCGAGAAGCAGGAGACCACCGTCGGCTCACTGTCGGGCGGCGAGCGCGCGCGCCTGCTGCTGAACCTGGTGGCGATGGATGCGCCGCACATCCTGATCCTCGACGAACCGACCAACCACCTGGACATCGACAGCCGCCGCGCCCTGCTGGACGCGCTGAACGAATATACGGGCGCGGTCATCCTGATCACCCACGACCGCTCGCTGATGGAGTTGGTGGCCGACCGCCTGTGGCTAGCCGCCGACGGCTCGGTGAAGCCCTTCGACGGCGACATGGACGACTATCAGAAGTTCGTCCTCGACCGCGCCAAACAGGCCGGCATGAAGCCCAGCCAGGTGCGTGAGGAGGTCTCAGCCGTCCCGGCGCCCGTCGCCGCACCCAAGGCCGAAAAGAAAAAAGGCCCTTCGCCTTCCACCCTTCGCCATGCGGTGAAGAAGGCCGAGGAGCGAATGGCCCAGCTGACCGCCGATCTGGCGCGTCTGGACGACGACCTGGCCAACGCCGCCGTCAATGACCCCAAGAAGCTGGAAGGCCTGACCCGCGCGCGCGCCAAGGCCCAGACCGATCTGGATCAGGCCGAAGCCGACTGGATCGCCGCCGAAGAAGCCCTGGCGGAGGTGGCCTGATGGCCAAGTCTCCGGCGCCCCTGCTCACGAAGGACGAGATGCAGGAGGCGGTCGCCCGCCTGCAGGCCTATCTGCGCGACGAGCTTGAGGTTGAGGTCGGCCGCCTGCCCGCCGAGATGCTGGTCGAGTTCATCGGCCGGGACATCGGCCGCCTCTTCTACAATCGCGGCCTGCGCGACGCCGAAACCGTGGTGCGCCAGAAGGTAGAGGACGTCGCCGACGCCCTCTACGGTCTGGAGCGATAAGGCCCGCCGCCCTGTTCCTGCTCATCCCAGCGTCCGCCGGGATGAGCGGATATTCTAGGGACCTTACCCGCAGCTGACGCGCGTCACGATTTCCGTCTTGTCGTCGTAGGTGAAGTTCACCCGCTCGGCCCGGTAGTCCATGGTCGCCGCGCAGCTGCTGCACAGAACGCGGAAGATGCGGCCGCGCGGCGCGTCAGCCGGAATGGTCGAGCGGTGACGACCCACATAGTCCTGATAATCGCCCGCCTTGCAGGCGACGGGGGTCGGTTCGGCGCCCGAGGCGCCGTCCTGGGTCGGCGCGCAAGCCGAGAGCGCAACGACGCTCGCGAAAGCCGTCATCATCAGCATGGTTTTCATGGCGTCTCTCTCTAATTTTCGGCCTAGCCGCAGCTCACACGCTCGACGATGCCGGTTTGCTGATTATAGAAAACATTCAAACGGTAAGGCGAATAATCTTCGGTGATGGGACAAGTGGTGCAAGCCACCCGACGATTCACCACATCCACCGGAACGGGAATCTCGGTCCGCGGTTTCCCGACCAGCCATTGAAGCTCGCCGGCCTTGCACATGTCGGCGTCAATTGACCGCACGCCCGGCTCGGACAGATAGGGGCGTTCGGTAGAAGAGGCCGCCGGCGTTATCGTGGGAGCGCTCGGCCGGGCGGCATGTTGCGTGGGCGGAGGAGAGGCGCAGGCCGACAGGGCGATCAGGCCCGCGCCGAGGATCAGGCCGCCTTTTCCCAACGTCCCTCGTCCGATTGTTTCCAGTAGGCCAGGTCGGCGCCGTCCGCCTTCAGCGTCCGCCAGCGCCCGCGCGCATGGTTCAGCGCCTGCTCGTCCCGACCGTCGAAGATGATGAAGCAACGTGCGAACTCCTGCGTGGCCCCAAGTTCTGAATCATCGACGATGAACAGCGCCTGAGCGCCATTCAGATTCTCGCCCGATTCGGACAGAAGCACAGGCTGGCGCGCGGCATGGTCGCCGTCGGCCCGTCCATGAGGCAGGAAGCTGTCGTCGCGGTAGGTCCACAACAGCTCGTCGATATCGTCGAGCCGATGCGAGGTCGCGCCCCGAATCAGGGCGCGCCAGCCCCGCTGCAGCGTGCGCTCCAGCAGGGTCGGCAGCACCTGATCCAGCGTCGAGCGCTCCAGATGGTAGAACCAGATTTCCGGCTTGGCGTCAGACACCCGGTCCTACCCTTTGAATGCGTCGGATCAGGCTTCGTATTTGTCGGCGACCATGCGGTCCAGCAGACGCACGCCATAGCCCACGGCGCCGTCCGGCACGGTCGGATTGCGGCTGTCCTTGACCCAGGCGGTCGAGGCGATGTCGATGTGGGCCCACGGCACGCCGTTGGTGAAGCGCTGCAGGAACAGGGCGGCGGTGATGGAGCCGCCGGCGCGGCCGTTGCCGGTGTTCTTCACATCAGCGATCGGGCTGTCGATGTGACGCTCATAGGCCGCCGGGATCGGCAGGCGCCAGACGTTCTCGCCGACCTTGGGACCGGCGGCCAGGATGCCGTCAGCCAGGTCGTCGTTGTTCGAGAAGACGCCGGCGTATTCCAGGCCCAGGGAGATGATGATGGCGCCCGTCAGGGTGGCCAGGTCGATCATGAATTTCGGCTTGAAACGCTCCTGAGTGTACCAAAGCGCGTCGGCCAGGACGAGACGGCCTTCGGCGTCGGTGTTCAGCACCTCGACCGTCTGACCCGACATCGAGGTGACCACGTCGCCCGGACGCTGGGCCTTGCCGTCAGGCATGTTCTCGACCAGGCCGAGAACGCCGACGACATTGACCTTGGCCTTGCGGCCCGCCAGGGCGTGCATCAGACCGGCCACGGCGGCGGCGCCGCCCATGTCCCACTTCATCTCTTCCATGCCGTCGGCGGGCTTCAGGCTGATGCCGCCGGTGTCGAAGCAGACGCCCTTGCCGACGAAGGCGATGGGGGCCTCGCCCTCCTTGCCGCCGTTCCACTGGATGACGGCCAGCTGGCTTTCACGCTCCGAGCCCAGGCCGACGCCCAGCAGGGTGTGCATGCCCAACTTTTCCATCTCGGCTTCGCCCAGGATCTCGACCTTGGCGCCGAGGGCTTCAAGTTCCTTGACGCGGCGCGCGAACTCGGCCGGGTAAAGGACGTTGGCCGGTTCCGACACCAGGTCGCGCGAGAACAGGACGGCGTCGGCCACGGCCGACAGCGGCTGGAAGGCGGCCTCGGCGCCGGCGGCGTCGGCCGTCACGACACGGACGGTCGTGACCGAGGGAATCTTGTCGGCCTTTTGCTTGGTCAGGTATTTGGCGAAGCGATAGGCGGCCAGGCGCACGGCGAAGGCGGCGCGGGCGGCCTGCTCGGCCGACAGGTGGGCGGCGTCGATGGTCAGGACTTCGGCGCCCGACAGCTTGGCGGCGTGATAGGCGGCGGCGGCGGCGGTCTCGACCGCCAGATCGTCGAACTTGTCAGCCGCGCCCGCGCCGACCAGCAGCACGGAGTTGGCGTCAACGCCGGCCGGGGCCGCGACGGTCAGGTGGCTGTTGGCGGCGCCGGTGAAGCGGCTGTTAGCCATGGCCTTGGTCAGAGCGCCCGAGGCGGCGGCGTCCAGGGCCGAGCCCGTGCCGGCCAGCGCGCGGCCATCGTGAACCAGGACTTCAAGTATTTGAGCGGCGCTGGGGGAAGCGACGAACTCGATTTTCATGAAACCTACTCCAGGCCGAGGTTCTATGCCCCGGTCGTGCTTGAATCAGACATAACGCAGCGGCTGTTTCACCGTCGCGCTGGGATGTGTATTACATGGCCCGCATCGCTCGCGGCTGCAACTCGCTCGCCCCCGAAACCCTTTCTTTCCCGACCATGACGCTGATTCAGGGCTATCTTTTCCGCCAGATTGGTCTGCCCGTCGTGGCGGCGTGCGCGGCCCTGGCCGGAATCGGCCTGCTGAGCCAGAGCCTCGACCAGCTCGAGGTCATCGTCGAGCGCGGCCAAAGCATCTGGGTCATGGCCAAGCTGACCCTGCTGGCCTTGCCGCAACTCATCGCCGTCATCCTGCCGATCGGCCTGTTCGTCGGCGCCCTGATCGCCCTGACGCGGCTGCAGCGCGAACAGGAGCTGACCGCAGCCTACGCCGCCGGGGTGAGCCGCTGGTCTCTGATCCGCCCTGCGATCCAGATCGCGGTCATCATCGCCGTGGTCGCCCTGATCACCAACGTCTTCGTCCAGCCCTGGGCCCAGCGCGAGGCGCGGCGTCAGGCCTTCGCCATCCGCACCGACCTGGCCGCCCTGCTGGTCGAGGAAGGCCGCTTTGTTCAGGGCCCCGACGGCCTGACCGTCTATGTGCAGCAGATTGAACAAAACGGCCTGCTCAAGAACCTGTTTGTCTATCTGGACAATGGCAAGACAGTCACGACATGGGACGCCGAAACCGCTCGTTTCGGCCGTGTCGACGGCCTGCCGGTCCTGACCATGCAGAACGGGTCGATGCAGCGCTATTCGTCGCGCGACGTGCTGAACCAGTTGTCGTTCGACCAGCAGGTGTTCGACCTGTCGCCCTATACCAAGACGACGGAGCGCATCCGCTTCAAGCCGTCGGACATGTGGCTGACGGAACTGTTCGACCCCACGCCTGCCCAGCTGGAAAGCGCGGGGACGCGCGGCGAGCTTCTGGCCGAGGCCCACTCGCGTCTGGCCTCGCCCCTCTACGCCCTGGCGGCCATGGCCCTGGCGCTGACGGCCATTCTGGGCGGCTCCTTCAGCCGCACCGGCTACAGCGGCCGCATCGCCAAGGCGGCCGCTGTCTTCCTGGTCGTGCGCGTGATCGGCTACGGCCTGGTCGCCGCCAGCGCCTGGAACGGGTCGCTGAACCTGCTGCAATACCTGCTGCCGCTCGGCGTTAGCGTCCTGGCCCTGCGTCTGCTGTTCCGTGCGCTGAAGCCGCATCGTCGGCGTGTCTGGGCGCCCTATGAGCGTTTCAAGGCGAGGTTCGCATGAGGCTCCGTCTCGGCCGCATCGAGCGCTATGTCCTGGCGCAGCAGCTTCGCGCCCTGGCGGTCGCCCTGGCCATCATTTCCGCCCTGGTGATGCTGATCGACTTCGTCGAGGTGTCGCGCGGGCTGAACTCGTCCGGCGAACTGTCCGGCGCGCGCATCTTCGGCCTGGTGCTGTTGAAGTCGCCCAGCGTCATCATCCAGCTGCTACCCTTCGTCTTCCTGTTCGGCACGCTGGCGGCCTTTGTCGGGCTGAACCGACGCAGCGAGCTGATCGCCATGCGCGCGGCGGGCATTTCTGCCTGGCGCTTCGTCCTTCCGGCCGCCGGCGCCGCCCTGGTGCTGGGCGTGCTCAGCGTCACGGTCTTCGGCCCCATGGCCGCCGCCGGCGACGGCCTGTGGCAGCGCGAGCGCGGCCGCATCTCCGGCTCGACGCCCGGCTCCGACGCGCAGCAGGCTGTCTGGCTGCGCGAGGGCGACGCCGCGCGTCAGATGATCATTCGCGGCGCGCGCCAGGACCCCGCCAGCGGCCGCCTGCTGGACGCCAGCTTCTTCATCTACACGACCACCCCCGATGGGCGGCGCAGCTTCACTGAACGGATCGACGCGGCCACGGCCTCGCTGACGGCCGGTCGCTGGCGCCTGACCGAGGCCACGGGCGCCCAGACCGGCCAACGCGCGGTGCGCTACGCCACGCTCGACCTGCCCTCGAACCTGGCGGACAAGGAGGCCTTCCAGCGCTTCGCACGGCCCCAGTCCACGCCCTTCTGGTCTCTGCCCAATCAGATCCAGCGCATCGAGGACGCCGGTTTCGCCTCGACCGCCTATCGCCTGCGCCTGCAACAACTGCTGGCCACGCCGCTGATGTTCGCCGCCATGTCGATTCTGGCCGCCGCCTTCTCGCTGCGCCTTATGCGCCTGGGCGACCTGGCCCGGATGACCGTGGCCGCCGTGGTCCTGGGCTTCGCCTTCTTCTTCGTGAACCAGTTTTCGTCGGCCATGGGCTCGGCCGAGGTGGTGCCGCCCTTCCTGGCGGCCTGGCTGCCGCCTGTCTTGACGGCGCTCGCCGCCTTTACCTTGCTGTTCTATACCGAAGACGGCTAATCGGACGGTTTCCGGTCGCCCGGCAATGAGTGGATTCCGCATGAGTGATCGCCGCACATCCCGAGAGGGAGCCCTGCGCGCCCGGCTCCTGGCCGGTGCAGCCGTGATCGCGTGCATGCCCGCCCTGCCCGCCTTGGCCCAGGAAGGCGCGCCTGCTGCGGCGACGGCCCCGATTCCGGCGACAACGCCCCAGGTCGCCAATGCCCCCGGCGCCGACGGCCTGACCCCTGGCAGTCTCTATGTGAACGCCGACGCCGCCAGCCGTGAGGGCGATGTCGTGACCGCCAGCGGGACGCCCGACGACCGCGTCTATGCCCGGACGCGTGACCACAGCATCCGCGCCGAAACCCTCACCTATGATCTGAAAAGCGGTGTCGCGACCGCCGCTGGTCATGCCGAGCTGGCCGCACCCGACGGCACGGTCGTTCACGCCAGCCGCATCGAACTGGATTCCGACTTCAAGGCCGGCGTGGCCACCGACCTGGCCCTGCGCCTCGCCAACGGCGCCAGCCTGATGGCGGCGACCGCCGTTCGGCGCTCCGAGAACGTCAGCGAGCTGAACCGCGTCATCTTCACGCCCTGCCCGATCTGCGACGTCAACGGCCCCAAGCAGCCCAGCATTTCGATCCAGGCCGACAAGGCGGTTCAGGATCAGGACCTGCGCGCCATCCTGTATCGCAACGCCGTCTTCCGCGTCGGCGGCGTGCCGATCTTCTACCTGCCCGTTTTCGCCCATCCCGATCCCAGCGTGGACCGGGCCTCGGGCTTCCTGACCCCCTTCCTGGACTATGACGAAGGACGCGGGGGATCGGTCGAGATCCCCTATCTTCATGTCGTGTCGCCGTCGGAAGACTGGCTGATCAGTCCGCAGATCAACACCGAGGTCGCCCCCCTGCTGAACCTGCAATGGCGGCGGCGATTCGACAGCGGCACGATCGTCGTGCGCGGCGGCTATACCTACGGGCGCAACTTCGGCGACTTCGATCAGGACGGCGACGGCGCTGCCGAAAGCAATGTCCGCTTCGGCGACCGCACCAATCGCAGCTATCTGCTGGCCCATGGCAAGTTCGACCTGGAGGGGCCCTGGCGCTGGGGTTTCCCCGCCGAACGCACCTCGGACAAGACCCTGTTCGACCGGTACAACGTGCGCGACACCTATCAGGACAACGGTCTCTACTATGGCGACCGCCGTCGCCTGATCAGCCAGCTCTACGCCGAACGTCAGACCCAAAGATCCTATCTGTCGATCGCAGCCTTCTCGATGCAGAGCCTGCGGGTCGCGCGCTTCGATCCGGTGACGCCGGCACTGAACGTGTTCGAGGACGACAAGACCCTGCCTCTGGTCGCGCCGCTGATCGACGCGCGGTGGGAGCCTGAAGGCCCCGTCTTCGGGGGTCGCCTGCGTCTTCGCGGCTCGGCCGTCGCCCTGACCCGCGACGCCTATGTCGGCTCTCCCACACTGGCGCCCGAGTTGATTCCTCCCGGCTCGACCGACGGCCTGCCCGGCGTCGACAGCCGCCGCATCAGCGGTCAGGTGGATTGGCGCCGCACCATCATCTCGCCCATGGGTCTGCGCTGGGAACCCTTCGTGGACGCCCGCGTCGATGTCTATTCGGTGGATGACCTGCCGCCGATGATGGGCGTCGATTCGGACGTGTTCGCGCGTGGTCGCGCCAGCGCCGGCGTGGACGTCAGCTACCCCCTCTATCGCCGCCTCAGCGCTGCTTCGGATCTGATCCTGGAGCCTATGGCCCAGCTTTCGGCCTCGACCGACGCCGACCTTGATCCGCGCATCCCCAACGAGGACAGCCAGACGCTGGAGCTGGACCACAGTTCGCTGTTCCGCATGGACCGTTTCCCCGGTTACGACCTGATGGAAGGCGGCCTGCGCTTCACCGCCGGCGCCCGCGCCACCCTGCGCTGGGATGACAAACGCTCTGCCAGCCTGTTCATCGGCCGCAGCATTCGCGCCGACGACCAGGACGAGTTCCTGACCCCGATCCCCGACGATCCCACGCGCCTCTACGCCCCTTCCGGTCTGGCCGACCGCACGTCCGACTGGGTGGTGCAGGCGACCTTCTCGCCCTCCGATCGCATTCGCGGCTGGTTCCACGCCACGATCGACCCCAACGGCGAAATCCGTCGCGGCGAGACCACGGTCGACGGCCGCTGGGGCCGCCGCAACCTGGCCAGCCTCAGCTACATCATCGACCGCTCCAATCCCGTGTCCGGACCGCTGAACCGCAACTACGAGTTCGTTCAGCTGTCGGGCGAGCAGTTCATCTATGGCAACTGGGGCGTGGCCGTGAACGGCATCGCCGATCTGGAACGCGACATCATCACGCGATCGGAAATCGGCCTGCTGTTCGACGACGACTGCTTCCGCGTCGAGCTGGGCTGGCGTCGCGACAACACCCGCGTCCGGCCGACCGGCCCCTCCGAGGGCGTCTATATTCGTCTTAACCTCGCCACTTTTGGAGGTTCAGGCTATGAATGAAGTGATATGCGCTACGCATGGCGCGCAAGGGCGTGCGCGCTCCCCGGTTCGGCGTCGTCGATGACGCTGTCGGGCCGGGACGAGACCGCTTTAGGGAATCAGGACTGACGATGGGTTTGATGCGTTACACGACGGGCGTGGCCATGGCCGCCCTCATCGCCGGTTCGGCTGTCGGTCAGTCGGCCGCGCAGACGACGCCCGCCCAACCGGCCCCGGCTGCGGGAACCCTGAACCCGGCCGCCGAGGACGCGCCGCAGCGTGCGACCGCCGCGCCGCAGTTCCGCCTGGCCGACGGCATCATCGCCACGGTCAACGACCGCATCATCACCGGCTACGACCTGCGCCAACGCATGTTGGTCATCATGGCCATGTCGCAGATTCAGCCTACCGAAGAGAACATCGCCGCCATTCAGCAGCAGGCGCTCAACGACCTGATCGAAAAGCACCTTCAGGACGCCGAAATCGCCAAGTTCGAGACGCTGAAGATCACCGACCAGGAAGTCGACCAGGAAATCGCGAGCATGGCGCGCGAGGCCGGCACGACGCCGCAGAACTACATGGCCTTCCTGGAACAGGGCGGCATTCGCCCTCAGCCGTTCCGCGAGCAGCTGCGCACCGAGATCGGCTGGCGCGATCTGGTCGGCGGGCGTTTCCGCGACCGCGCCAGGGTCAGCCGCGCCCAGGTCGAGCAAACCATGCGCCAGATGACCGAGGCCGCCACCAAGCCGCAGTATCTGGTCGGCGAAATCTATCTTGAGGCCAGCCGCGTCGGCGGCATGCAGGAAGCCATGAACGGCGCTCGTCAACTGGTGCAGCAGATGGTCCAGGGCGCGCCCTTCATGGCCGTCGCCCGTCAGTTTTCGGCCGCCCCTTCGGCGGCGCGCGGCGGCGACGCCGGCTGGGTGGTCCAGGGCACGATCCAGCCGGCGCTGGAAACCGCGATGGAGTCCCTGGCCGTCGGCCAGTTGTCCAACCCCATCCCCGTGGAGGGCGGCGTCTATATCCTCTACATGCGCGACAAGCGCTCTGGCGCGGCCACCAGCCTGGTGCAGATGAAGCAGGTCATGATCGAGCTGCCAGAAGCCGCCAGCGAAGCGGAAATCACCGCCGCGACCCAGCGCCTGGAAGCCCTGCGCGGCAGCCTGACCTGCGACAACATCCTGCAACGCGCCCGCGCCGAGCAAGGCATGCTGGGCGCCGACCTGGGCGAGAGCGACGTGGCCAATCTGCTGCCGCAGTTCCAACAGGTCGCCCGTTCGGCCGAGATCGGTTCGGTCAGCAGCGCCGTGCGCAGCCCGCTGGGCGTTCACCTGCTGGCCGTCTGCGGTCGCCGCCTGGGCGGTCCCGAAGCGCCTTCGGCCCAGCAGGTCGAAGCACGGCTGCAGAATCAGAACTACGCCATGCTGGGCCGTCGCTACCTGCGCGACCTGCGGGCCGACGCCCTGATCGAAATCAAGCAGTGATGACCGCCCGGCCGCTCATCGTCACGATGGGCGACCCCGCCGGCGTGGGGCCGGAGATCATAGCGCGCGCCTGGCCCATCCTGGCGCAGTCACCCGGCCCCTTGGCTCCCGTCGTTCCCTTCGCCGTCGTCGGCGACGCGGATGTGATGGCCGCGCAAGGGGCCAGGGTTGAACAGATCTTCAGCCCGTCCGAGGCCGCCGCCGTCTTCGGCCGCGCTATCCCGGTCCTGCACGCTCCGGCGCCCGCGCCGGTGACGCCGGGCCAGCCCGATCCTCGCAACGCCCCTGCCGTGGCCGACTGGATCGAACGCGCGGTCGACCTGACTCTGTCGGGAGAAGCCTGCGGGATCGTGACCGCCCCCATCGCCAAGGCGCCCATGTATGCGTCCGGCTTTCGCTTCCCCGGCCACACCGAGTTCATCGCCGAACTGACCGCCGACATGCCCTTCAACGGCACCCGCGGCCCGGTCATGATGCTGACGGCCAAGGACCTGCGCGCCTGTCTGGTGACCATTCACGTCGCCATCGACCAACTTCCGGAACTGGTGACAGCGGACCGCGTCATGCGCGTCGCCCGCGTCGTCCACGAATCCATGAAGCGCGACTTCGGCATCGCCGCCCCGCGCCTGGCCATGGCCGCCTTGAATCCCCACGCGGGCGAGGGCGGTTCGATCGGCCTGCAGGAAATCGAGGTCCTGCGTCCCGCCGCCGCCGCCCTGCGCGCCGAAGGGCTGAACATCACCGATCCCCTGCCCGCCGACACCCTGTTCCACGACGAGGCTCGCGCGCGCTACGACGCCACCGTCTGCCTCTATCACGATCAGGCCCTGATCCCGGTCAAGACGCTGGACTTCTGGGGCGGGGTGAACGCCACCCTGGGCCTGCCCATCGTCCGCACCTCGCCCGACCACGGCACCGGTTTCGACATCGCCGGCAAGGGGATCGCCCGCGCCGACAGCTTCATCGCCGCCGTGCGACTGGCTTCAGAGATGGCGGCGGCGCGCGCCACGCGCTAAGGCGTCCCCTATGACGGACCTCCCCTCCCTTCGCGAGACGCTCGACGCCCACGGCCTGTTGGCCAAGAAGAGCTTTGGCCAGCACTTCCTGCTGGACCTGAACGTGACGCGCAAGATCGTACGCTACGCCGGCCCGTTCGAAGGCCGCGCGGTGATCGAGGTCGGCCCCGGCCCCGGCGGCCTGACCCGCGCCATCCTGGAAAGCGACGCAGGCAAGGTGGTTCTGGTCGAGAAGGACCCGCGCTTCATTCCCCTGCTTAGCGAACTGGACGACGGCTCCGGCCGCCTGACCATCGTCGAAGGCGACGCCTTGAAGGTCCGCGAGACGGAGCTGGTCGAAGGCCCTGCCCATCTGGTCTCCAACCTGCCCTACAACGTCGGCACGCCCCTGCTGATCAAGTGGCTGACCGGGCCATGGACGCCCTGCGCCCTGACCCTGATGTTCCAGAAGGAAGTGGCGGAGCGTGTCGTGGCCGCCCCCGGCGATGACGCCTACGGCCGTCTGGCCGTCATCACCCAGGCCGTGGCTGACGCCCGCATCGTCATGCACCTGCCCGCCGCCGCCTTCACCCCGCCGCCCAAGGTGGCCTCGGCGGTCGTGCACGTGGTCCCGCGCGCCGAGCGCCCCTCGCCCGAACGGCTGAAGAAGCTGGAACGCGTCACCGCCGCCGCCTTCGGCCAGCGCCGCAAGATGCTGCGCTCCAGCCTGAAGCAACTCGGCGGCGCCGCCCTGTGCGAGGCCGCCGGCATCGAACCCGACGCCCGCGCCGAAGTCATCGACATCGCCGGCTTCCTGCGCCTCGCCGACGCCCTGAAATAAGCTTGCCATGACCGTAAAAATCGACCCCTTCCGCGCCATCAGCGTCAGCCGCCTGGCCCACGAACTGAAGGCCCAGGGCCGCTCCATCATCCACATGGAGTTCGGCCAGCCCTCGACCGGCGCGCCCGCCGCGGCCGTCGCTCAGGCCCACCGCATTCTGGACAGCGAGCCCGGCGGCTATTGGGAAAGCCCTTCCTTACGCGCCCGCATCGCCAAGCTTTATGACGACCGCTACGGCGTCGCCGTCGATCCCGAGCGGGTGGTCATGACGGCCGGCGCCTCGCCCGCCCTGGTTCTGGCCCTGATGATGCACTTCCAACCCGGCGATCGGGTGGCCATCGCTCGCCCCGGCTACGTCGCCTATCGCAACACCCTGAAGGCCCTGCACATGGAGCCGGTCGAGATCGACTGCGGCCCCGAGGTGCGCTTCCAGCTGACCGCCGAGGCCCTGCGCGCCCTCGACCCGGCCCCCGCTGGCGTTATCATCGCCAGCCCGGCTAACCCGACCGGCACCATCATCCCCGAGGCTGAACTGAAGGCCATCGCCGAGGTCTGCCGCGAGCGGAACATCTCGGTCATTTCGGACGAGATCTACCACGGCCTGTCCTACGCCGGCCCGACGCCGTCCATGCTGCAGTTCGAGCCCAAAGCCTTGATCGTCAACAGCTTCTCTAAATACTGGAGCATGGCCGGCTGGCGTCTGGGCTGGCTGATCCTTCCCGAGGCCGAGGTGCCGCAGGCCCGCGCCCGCGTCGGCAACATGTTCCTGACCCCCGCCACCCTCAGCCAGCATGCCGGCCTGATCGCGATGGACGAGGCGGAGGAGCTGGAGGCCAACATCGACGTCTATCGCGCCAACCGCGCCCTGATGCTGGACGCCCTGCCCGCCATGGGCCTGCGTTCCATCGCCCCGCCGGACGGCGCCTTCTACATCTACGCCGACATCGGCCACCTGACCGACGACAGCATCGACTTCTGCGAGGCTCTGTTGCGCGAAACCGGCGTTGCGACGGCGCCCGGCGTCGACTTCGACCCGGTCAACGGCCACCGCTTCATCCGCTTCAGCTTCGCCGTCT
The DNA here is from genome assembly GCA_022712235.1 of Brevundimonas sp. Lineage (GTDB taxonomy): Bacteria > Pseudomonadota > Alphaproteobacteria > Caulobacterales > Caulobacteraceae > Brevundimonas. The sequence goes on from JALAGW010000200.1 coordinate 12,880, forward strand.
CGACGCCTCAGGTCGAGGACGCCCTGAACCGCATCAAGCCCTTCTTCGCGGCCAGAACAGCAGCGGCCGAGGAACGTCTCCGCGCCTAGGGACGTTCGACAAGCCCCGAAACCTTCGGAGCTTTCATGCTGAAATCGCGTCTCGTCGCCTCCGCCGCCCTGCCCATCGCCCTGGTCGCCCTGACCGCCTGCGGATCACCTGTCGAGACGCCACAGTCCGAACAGCCGCCTGCTGCCTCGACGCCGCTCGCCCTGACGCGAGAGGCCATCGAGACGGCGGTGTTCGAGGTCGCCCCGCCGCCCGCCGCCAACGGCGCCACCACGCCTGCCGCGCCCGATCCGGCCGTCGCCCGGGCGCAAATCCTGCTGGACCGGGCCAACTTCTCGCCTGGCGTGATTGATGGCCTGGGCGGCGACAACACCCGTCAGACCATCGCCGGCTTCGAGAAAGCTGCAGGCCTGCCCGAAGACGGCGTTCTGGACGCCGAGGTCTTCCGCCGCCTGACCGCAGGCGACAACGGCAAGGTCATGGCCGACTACACCATCACCGCCGCCGATCTGGCCGGGCCCTTCATCGGTCAGGTGCCGTCCGACCTTGAGGCCATGTCGAAACTGGCGACCGTCGGCTACGCCACGCCGCTGGAAGCCTTGGCCGAGAAGTTCCACATGACGGAGGGCCTGCTGCGCGCCCTCAACCCCGGCGTCGATTTCGGCAAGGCGGGCCAGACCATCATCGTCGCGGCCGTGGCTCAGACCGATCTGGCGGGCGACGTAGCCCGGATCGTGGTGGACAAGAGCGAACGCTCGGTCCGGGCCTATGACGCCGATGACAGGCTGCTGGCCTTCTATCCGGCCACCATCGGCAGTTCGGCCCGCCCCGCGCCCTCTGGCGACCTGAGCGTGGTCGGCGTCGCGCCCGAGCCCAACTACACCTACGACCCCGATCGGGTCAGCTATGACCGGGGCGACCGCAAGGTCATCGTGCCGCCGGGGCCGAATAATCCGGTCGGCTCGGTATGGATCGACCTGTCGCGCGACACCTTCGGCATCCACGGACCGCCGGACCCGG
>JALAGW010000017.1 GCA_022712235.1 Brevundimonas sp.
CGACGGTGAAGCGCAGGGCCGAGTTGGCGGGGATTTCCGTGCCCATCCAGCGGGGGCCGTAGGCCAGGTCGGCGGGGATGACGAACTCATAGGTCTCGCCGGTGCGCATCAGGGCGACGCCCTCGGTCCAGCCCTTGATGACGCGGTTCAGCGGGAAGCTGGTCGGTTCGTTGCGCGAATAGGAGCTGTCGAACTCACGCCCGTCGATGAAGGTGCCGCGATAGTGGACCTTGACCGTGTCGGTGGCGGTCGGCTGGACGCCGTTGGGCTTTGCCTTGCCGACGCGGCGATACTGCAGGCCCGAGGCGGTGGTGGTCCAGCCGCGTTGCTGGCCGTTCCACATCAGATAGGCGGCCTGACCGACCTCCCAGTTCTCCTGGGTGGCGGGGCCTTGCGGGACGACCTGGGCGGTCGTGGCGGGCGCCGAGGCGCAGGCCGACAGGGTCAGGGCGAGGGCGGTCGCGGCGAGCGCGGGCAGAGCGATGCGGTTCATAAGGCAAGGCTTATCATAAGGAATGGCGCTGTCGACAAGGTCGCCTCAATCCGCCGTCATCCCGGCCGCAGCGGAGCGGAGAGCCGGGACCCAGGCGTTTGATCCTGACAGGGCGTCGCCGGCAGGCCATCGCCTGGGTCCCGGGTTCGGCTGCGCCGCCCCGGGATGACGGCTGGATTTACTGGCCTGTGGGCCTTTATTTCGCCGCTGATCGGCGTATATATGCGCGCTCCGCAGATTCCATGAATCCCGCGCGAAAGCGCCGAGGCCCGGTTTGTCGCCCTCCGACCGGTGCGCAGGCGTCGCTCCTTTCCCAAGGAGCGGGCATATCAGGCGCCCTGATCCCCAGCGGATCGAGGGTGGGCGCCGCGAGAATTAACGGTCACGGATCGCCGAATGGCGGGCCGTGGCTGCTGCATTGACGTCGGGCCTCTATGGCTCGCGATTGGGAAAACAGAATGGCAAACTCCACTGACGGTCTCGCCCTGGGTAAGATCGCCTCCGCCACCTCGTTCACCGGAAAGAAGCGCATTCGTCACTCGTTCGGGCGTATCCCCGAAGCGGTGAAGATGCCGAACCTGATCGAGGTTCAGCGCGCTTCCTACGAGCAGTTCCTGCAGCGCGAAGTGCGCAGCGGTCTGCGCAAGGACCAGGGCATCGAGGCGGTCTTCAAGTCGGTCTTCCCGATCAAGGACTTCAACGAGCGCGCCGTCCTGGAGTACGTGTCCTACGAGTTCGAGGACCCCAAGTACGACGTCGAGGAATGCATCCAGCGCGACATGACCTATGCCGCGCCGCTGAAGGTCAAGCTGCGCCTGATCGTCTTTGAGACTGAGGAAGAAACGGGCGCCCGTTCGGTCAAGGACATCAAGGAGCAGGACGTCTACATGGGCGACATCCCGCTCATGTCGGACAAGGGCACCTTCATCGTCAACGGCACCGAGCGCGTGATCGTCTCGCAGATGCACCGCTCGCCGGGCGTCTTCTTCGACCACGACAAGGGCAAGACCCACTCGTCGGGCAAGCTGCTGTTCGCCGCCCGCGTCATCCCCTATCGCGGCTCGTGGCTGGACTTCGAGTTCGACGCCAAGGACGTGGTCTACGTCCGTATCGACCGCCGTCGTAAACTGCCCGCCACCAGCTTCCTGCTGGCCCTGGGCATGGACGGCGAGGAAATCCTCAAGACCTTCTACGAGACCGTGCCTTACGAGAAGCGCGGCGAAGGCTGGGTCACGCCTTACAAGCCCGAGCGCTGGCGCGGCGTGAAGCCGGAGTTCGACCTGGTCGACGCCGACACCGGCGAAGTGGTCGCCCAGGCCGGTCAGAAGATCAGCGCCCGCGCCGCCAAGAAGCTGGCCGATGGCGGTCTGGTTTCGCTGTCGCTGGCGGCTGACGCCCTGCTGACCAAGTATCTGGCCGCCGACGCCGTCAACTACGAAACCGGCGAGATCTACGCCGAGGCCGGCGACGAGCTGGACGCCGAGGCGATCGCCCTGCTGGAAGAGCACGGCTTCACCACCATCGACGTGCTGGACATCGACCACGTCACGGTCGGCGCCTACATGCGCAACACCCTGCGCATCGACAAGAATACGGGCCGTGAAGACGCCCTGTTCGACATCTACCGCGTCATGCGTCCGGGCGAGCCGCCGACCCCGGAAGCCGCCGAGGCCATGTTCAACTCGCTGTTCTTCGACGCCGAGCGCTACGACCTGTCGGCCGTGGGCCGCGTGAAGATGAACATGCGTCTGGAAACCCCCGAGGTTTCGGACGAAATCCGCGTCCTGCAAAAGGACGACGTGCTGAAGGTGCTGCAGATCCTGGTCGGCCTGAAGGACGGCCGCGGCGAGATCGACGACATCGACAACCTGGGCAACCGTCGCGTGCGTTCGGTCGGCGAGCTGCTGGAAAACCAGTACCGCGTTGGTCTGCTGCGCATGGAACGCGCCATCAAGGAGCGCATGAGCAGCGTCGATATCGACACGGTCATGCCGCACGACCTGATCAACGCCAAGCCGGCCGCGGCGGCCGTGCGTGAATTCTTCGGCTCGTCGCAGCTGTCGCAGTTCATGGACCAGACCAACCCGCTGTCGGAAATCACCCACAAGCGTCGTCTGTCGGCGCTTGGTCCGGGCGGTCTGACCCGCGAGCGCGCCGGCGTTGAAGTCCGCGACGTTCACCCGACCCACTATGGCCGCATCTGCCCGATCGAAACGCCGGAAGGCCCGAACATCGGTCTGATCAACTCGCTGGCCACCCACGCCCGCGTCAACAAGTACGGCTTCATCGAGAGCCCCTACCGTCGCGTGAAGGACGGCAAGGCCACGGACGAGGTGGTCTACATCTCGGCCATGGAAGAGGCGAAGCACGTTATCGCCCAGTCCAACATCGAGCTGAAGGCGGGCGAGATCGTCGAGGACCTGGTCCCCGGCCGGATCAACGGTGAATCCCAGCTGCTGACCAAGGCCGACGTCGACATGATGGACGTGTCGCCGAAGCAGGTCGTTTCGGTCGCCGCCGCCCTGATCCCCTTCCTGGAAAACGACGACGCCAACCGCGCGCTGATGGGCGCCAACATGCAACGTCAGGCCGTGCCTCTGGTGCAGTCGGACGCGCCGCTGGTCGGCACCGGCATGGAAGCGGTCGTGGCCGTGGACTCCGGCGCTGTCGTGATCGCCCGTCGTGACGGCGTGGTCGAGCAGATCGACGGCACCCGTATCGTTCTGCGCGCCACCGGCGACGTGGACGCCGGTCGCTCGGGCGTCGACATCTACCGCCTGTCGAAGTTCCAGCGTTCGAACCAGTCGACCTGCATCAACCAGCGCCCGATCGTGCGCGTGGGCGATGAAGTGAAGGCCGGCGACGTGATCGCCGACGGCCCGTCGACGGACCTGGGCGAACTGGCTCTGGGCCGTAACGTCCTGGTCGCCTACATGCCCTGGAACGGCTACAACTTCGAAGACTCCATCCTGATCTCGGAGCGCATCGTGCGCGACGACATCTTCACCTCCATCCACCTCGAGGAATTCGAAGTGATGGCGCGTGATACGAAGCTTGGGCCGGAAGAAATCACCCGCGACATCCCCAACGTCGGCGAGGAGGCCCTGCGCAACCTCGACGAAGCGGGCATCGTGGCCATCGGCGCCGAAGTCCAGCCGGGCGACATCCTGTGCGGCAAGGTCACGCCGAAGGGCGAAAGCCCGATGACGCCGGAAGAGAAGCTGCTGCGCGCCATCTTCGGCGAGAAGGCTTCGGACGTCCGCGACACCTCGCTGCGTCTGCCGCCCGGCGTCGCCGGCACGGTCGTCGACGTGCGCGTCTTCAACCGTCACGGCGTCGACAAGGACGAACGTGCGGTCGCCATCGAGCGCGCCGAAATCGAACGCCTCGGCAAGGACCGCGACGATGAGCTCAAGATCCTTGAGCGCAACGTCTATGGCCGCCTGAAGCCTCTGCTGCTCGGCAAGGACGCCGTCTCGGGCCCGAAGGGCATGGGTCGCGGCGAAGTGACCGAAGAGAAGCTGGCCGAAGTGTCCAAGGGCCTTTGGTGGCAGGTCGCCCTCGACGACGAGAAGGCGATGGGCGAACTCGAGGCCATGAAGAAGCAGTTCGAGGACGCCCGTAAGGCGCTCGACCGTCGCTTCGAAGACAAGGTCGAGAAGCTGCAGCGCGGCGACGAGCTGCCGCCGGGCGTCATGAAGATGGTCAAGGTCTTCGTGGCCGTGAAGCGCAAGCTTCAGCCGGGCGACAAGATGGCCGGCCGTCACGGCAACAAGGGCGTCATCTCCAAGATCCTGCCGATCGAGGACATGCCGCACCTGGACGACGGCACCCACGTCGACATCGTTCTGAACCCGCTGGGCGTGCCTTCGCGCATGAACATCGGTCAGATCTTCGAAACCCACCTGGGTTGGGCCGCCGCCGGTCTCGGCAAGCAGATCAAGGGTCTGCTCGATAACTGGATGGACGGCGGTCTGCGCGAGGCCCTGGTCACGCGTCTGACCGAGATCTACGGCGCCGACACGCCTCTGCCGGAATCGGACGAGGACCTGATCGAGCTGGCTCAGAACCTGGCCAAGGGCGTGCCCTTCGCGACCCCGGTCTTCGACGGCGCGCACATCTCGGACATCGAGGACCTGCTGGAAACGGCCGGCCTGGATCGTTCGGGCCAGTCGATCCTGTTCGACGGTCAGACGGGCGAGCAGTTCAAGCGTCCGGTCACGGTCGGCTACGTCTACATGCTGAAGCTGCACCACCTGGTCGACGACAAGATCCACGCCCGCTCCATCGGCCCGTACTCGCTCGTCACCCAGCAGCCGCTGGGCGGCAAGGCGCAGTTCGGCGGTCAGCGCTTCGGGGAAATGGAGGTCTGGGCTCTGGAAGCCTACGGCGCCGCCTACACCCTGCAGGAAATGCTGACGGTGAAGTCCGACGACGTGGCCGGCCGCACCAAGGTCTACGAGGCGATCGTCCGCGGCGACGACAGCTTCGAAGCCGGCATTCCCGAGAGCTTCAACGTGCTCATCAAGGAAATGCGCTCGCTGGGCCTGAACGTGGAGCTGGAGAACGGCTGATCGGAAACAAAGCCCTCTCCCGCACGGCGGGGGAGGGCGGTCCGACCGCCTCTCCTCTCTGAATGATTTTCGCGGGGCAGCCCCGCAGAAGGAATAAAGATGAACCAGGAAGTCCTGAACATCTTCAACCCGGTCCCGGTCACGCCGACCTTCGACCAGATCAAGATCGCCCTGGCCTCGCCGGAGAAGATCCGGTCGTGGTCGTTCGGCGAGATCAAGAAGCCGGAAACCATCAACTACCGCACGTTCAAGCCCGAGCGTGACGGCCTGTTCTGCGCCCGTATCTTTGGCCCGACCAAGGACTACGAATGCCTGTGCGGCAAGTACAAGCGCATGAAGTACAAGGGCATCATCTGCGAGAAGTGCGGCGTTGAAGTCACGCTGGCCCGCGTTCGCCGCGAGCGCATGGGGCACATCGACCTGGCCGCCCCGGTCGCCCACATCTGGTTCCTGAAGTCGCTGCCGTCGCGCATTTCGCTGATGCTGGACATGGCGCTGA
>JALAGW010000201.1 GCA_022712235.1 Brevundimonas sp.
ATGGTGGAGGCGCCGGGATTGAGCGTGGGGATGCGCACCTGCAGGTCGTAGGGCAGACGCCCGACAAAGGGGCCTTCGCCATCCGGCTTGGTCAGATGCGTCAGCCCGCCGTTCGCCGACGCAATGCGGATGTCGAACGGCACATTGCAATCGAGCGAGAAATCCGCCGCCACGCCTTCGCCTGGCGTCAGTTCTCCCAGCGCCAGGGCGCCTCCGCCGGAGATGGAGCAGTGGTCGTCAATCCGGCCTGAAAGCGTTACGCTCAGCTCTGGCGTATAGGCGACCGCACCCGGCAGCCCCTCATAGGCGTTTGCAGCCGAAGGCAGGCCGACACCCAGCAGCACGACAGCGCACACGGAGGCGACGACACGCGCGTTCGCATCCTTTCCGAGCCAATCCGTCATTTGCCCCCCGCCGCAGATCGCGACACCCCGCCACCAGGAGGGGTTCGTTGGTCAGCGTTCCAAGAGACGTGCCATCCCAAAATGGCACACCCCCCTACGGAAACCCAGCCAAGCCAGGCACGAAGGTTAATGAAACGTTAACGAGCGCGGTTCTAGGAGCGACGTTAGGATTTGACAAGCTTTCGCTTCAATTTGGGACAGCGACGGTATGCCGCGTCGGCATCACCCGCCCTTGGCGCGACGCCGCCAGGCCGTCAGCAGATGCTCGGTGTAGCCGTTCGGCTGCTCGCGCCCCTTGAACACCAGGTCGCACGCCGCATTCCAGGCCGCGCCGTCAAAGGCCGGGGCCAGCGGGCGATAGGCGGGATCGCCCGCGTTCTGACGGTCCACCACCACGGCCATGCGCTCCAGCGCCGCCCTCACCTCGCCTTCCGCGACCACGCCGTGGCGCAGCCAGTTGGCCAAGTGCTGGCTGGAGATGCGCAGGGTGGCCCGGTCTTCCATCAGGCCGACGTCGTGGATGTCCGGCACCTTGGAGCAGCCGACCCCCTGATCGATCCAGCGCACGACATAGCCCAGGATGCCCTGGGCGTTGTTGTCCAGTTCCTGTCGGATTTCGTCGACCGAGGGCGCCCCGGCCGCGAAGGGCGGGGTCAGCAACGGCGTCAAGCCCGTGGCGGGACGCTCGGCGATCTCCTCCTGACGCGCCCAGACATCGACCTCGTGATAATGCAGGGCATGCAGGGTCGCCGCTGTCGGCGACGGGACCCAGGCGGTCGAGGCGCCGGCGCGCGGATGGCCCGCCTTGGTCGCCAGCATCTCGCCCATGCGGTCCGGCGCGGCCCACATGCCCTTGCCGATCTGGGCGCGACCCGCCAGCCCGGCCTTCAGGCCGATGTCGACGTTGCGATCCTCATAGGCCTTGATCCAGCCCGTGTTGCGGATGGCCTCCTTGCGGACCACCGGCCCGCCCTCCATCACCGAATGGATCTCGTCGCCGGTGCGGTCCAGGAAGCCGGTGTTGATGAAGGCCACCCGCCCCCTGGCCGCCGCGATGCAGTTGGCCAGGTTGACGCTGGTGCGGCGCTCCTCGTCCATGATGCCCATCTTCAGCGTCAGCGGCGGCAGGCCGACCATCTGCTCGACCGCGCCGAAGACGGCGTCGGCGAAGGCGACCTCCTCCGAGCCGTGCATCTTGGGTCGCACGACGTAGATGGAGCCGGCCGGACTGTTGCGCTGATCCGCCGGCCGCTTCAGGTCGTGCAGGCCGATCAGGCCGGTCATGGCGATGTCGATCAGGCTCTCGGGGACCTCGCGCCCCTCCCCGTCCAGCACCGCGTCGGTCGTCAGGTGCAGACCGACGTTGCGGACCATCAGCAGGCTGCGCCCCTTGAGCGACAGGCTCGATCCGTCCGCCGCCCTATAGGAACGGTCGCCGTTCATGCGCCGCTGCATCGTCTGGCCGTCCTTGACGAAGCCCGCCGACAGGTCGCCGCGCATCAGGCCCAGCCAGTTGGCGTAAACCAGCCGTTTGTCCTCGGCGTCCACCGCCGCGACGCTGTCCTCGGCATCGGCGATGACCGACAGGGCGGCCTCGACCACGACGTCGGCCACGCCCGCCGGATCGTTGCGCCCGATCACATGGCTGCGGTCAATGACGATCTCCAGATGCAGGCCGTTGTGGCGCAACAGGACGCCCGAGGGCGCCGCCGCCTCGCCCGCATGGCCGACGAAGACCGCCGGATCGGCCAGCCCTGTGGTTCGCCCGCCGGACAGGGCGACGACCAGCCGTCCGTTCTCGACACGGTATTCCACCACCTCGGCGTGACCGCCCTCGGCCAGAGGCGCTGCCTGATCCAGCAGGGCGCGGGCGCGGGCGATGACCCTGGCCCCGCGTTCCGGGTCATAGCTCCCGCCCTTAGGCGCCTCGCCCAAGGCGTCCGTGCCGTAAAGTGCATCATACAGGCTGCCCCAGCGTGCATTGGCCGCGTTCAGCAGATAGCGGGCGTTGGTCAGGGGCACGACCAGTTGCGGCCCGGCCATGGCGGCGATCTCGGGATCGACATTGGCCGTCTCGGCGCGGATGTCCGTCCGTTCGGCCTCGATGTAACCGATCTCGCGCAGGAAGCTCTGATAGGCGTCCTGATCCGGCTGGCCCGGATGGGCGCGATGCCAGTCGTCCAACCTAGCCTGCAGTTCGTCGCGGCGCGCCAGTAGAGCGCGGTTCTTGGGCGCATAGTCCGCCAGCAGCCCCTCGACCCCGGCCCAGAAGGCGTCCGCCGTCACGCCCGTCCCCGGCGCCGCCTCGTCACGCACGAAGGCGTCCAGTTCGGCGGCGACGCTCAGGCTTCCGTGGCGGACATAGGTGGCGGTCATGGCGGCTTCTCCTTGAGCCTGAACCCTAGCGGCGCGTCCGCCGCCTAGCCACGGCGAAGATCGGCGCTTATCTTTGCGGAAATAGCAACGATGAGACCGCGCCATGCTGGCCGAGTATGAGATCTTCGTCCGGGCGCTGGAGGAAGGCAGCCTGTCGGCCGCCGCTCGACGGCTGGACCTGTCGCCCGCCGTGGCCTCGCGCCGGCTGGCGCGGCTGGAGGACCGGCTGGGGGTGCGGCTGATCGAGCGCACCTCGCGGCGGCTGGCCCCGACCGAGGCCGGGCGGCTGGTATATGATCGGGCGATGCAGTTGCTGGACGGGGTCGAGGATCTGGAGGCTCTGGTGTCGCGCCGCACCACCCAGGCGCGCGGCCTGCTTCGGGTCTCGGCCCCGACCTCGTTCGGACGACGGCGGCTGGCCCCCCTGCTGACGCCCTTCCTCGACGCCCATCCCCGGCTGACGCTGGAGCTGAACCTCAGCGACGCCTTTGTCGACCTGATGGCCGAGGACGTGGACGTGGCGGTGCGCATCGGCAGCTATGAGGCCGGCGATCCCGCCATGCGCCGTCTGGCCCCCAACCGGCGCGTCCTGTGCGCCGCACCGGCCTATCTGGGCGAGCATGGCGCGCCGCAGACGCTGGACGATCTGCGCGTTCACGCCCAACTGGCGGCCGAGAACCAGTCCGCCTGGCGGCTGGAAGGCCCCGACGGCCCCGTCACCTTCCGCGCCCGCAGCCGGGTGCGAACCAACTCGTCCGAGGTGGCGCGCGAACTGGTGTTGGCGGGGGCCGGGATCGCCCTGCGTTCGACCTGGGACGTGGGCGAGGAACTGCGTGACGGGCGGTTGCTGCGGGTCTTGCCGCAGTATTCGGGGGCCTCGGAC
>JALAGW010000202.1 GCA_022712235.1 Brevundimonas sp.
TCCTCCGCCGCCGGTGACTCTGCCGATCGTACCGACGAAGAAGGAAGACCGCGTCGAATACTCGGGTCCGGCCGTGATCGTCCCCGGACCTCCGCCTCCGCCGGCGCCGCCCGCGCCGCCGAAGCCTTCGGTCATCACCAACCCGAGCTGGTCTCGCCAGGTCGCTCCTGAGTTCCCGGAACGCGCCCAATCGCGCGGCATCGAGACGGGTTCGGCCAAGGTGAACTGCGCGGTCGCCCCGAACGGCAGCCTTTCGGACTGCCGCATCGTGGACGAAGATCCTGCCGGCGCCGGCTTCGGCCAAGCGGTTCTTCGGGCGGCTCGCTCGGGCCGTCTGGCTCCCCGGACTGTCGACGGCGCCGCCGTCGGCGCCCGCGTCGAGTTCACGACCCGGTTCCGACTGGACTAAGGATCTCATTCGAGATCAGGTTGAACGCCTCGGTGGAAACACCGGGGCGTTTTTCTTTGCGCGCGGCGGCGGTCCGGCATCAAGGCATGGAGCCCGAGGGCGAGCTGTGCATTATGACCCTCGAACTTTGCTGGAGGTCCCGTGTCGCCCAAGTCCTTCCTGACCGCTCTGCTGCTCGGCGCAGGCGTCCTGAGCCTGGGCGCCTGCGCCTACAACGAAACCCTGGGTCGCAATCAGTTCCTGATCGTGGACGACAGTTCGCTGATCCAGCAGTCGCAAGCCGCCTGGGCCGAGACGCTGCGCACCCAGAAGGTGTCCACCAACGCCGCCCAGAACGCCCGTGTGCGTCGGGTCGGCGACCGCATCGTTCAGGCCGCCCGCCTGAGCGACCGTCACTGGGACTATGCCGTGTTCGAGGACACGACGCCCAACGCCTTCGTCCTGCCTTCCGGCCATATCGGGGTGACGACGGGCCTGCTGAACATGGCTCGTAACGATGATCAGCTGGCGACCGTCATCGGCCACGAGGTCGGCCACGTCGTGGCGCGGCACGCCGCCGAGCGCTCCTCGACCAACGCCGCGACCGGCCTGGTGCTGGGCGCCGTGCAGAGCCAGGCAGGGGACTATGGACAGGCGGTTCAGGCCTTTGGCGGCCTGGGGGCGCAGCTGGGGGTCCTGCTGCCCTTCTCGCGCAGCCATGAGCTGGAAGCCGATCGCCTCGGCGTCGATTACCTGGTCGCCGCGGGTTACAAGCCGTCCGAGGCCGTGGCCCTGTGGCGCACCATGGCCCAGCAGCGCCAGTCCTCGACGCCGCAGTTCGCCTCGACCCACCCCTCGGATCAGACGCGGATCGCGGCTCTGGAGCAATACATCGCCAGCCGGGGGTGGAACTGACGGGGATAAAAGCGATTTCTCTGCCTCGAGGGTGAAAAGGGCGCTTGCCCCGTCGGGCGAGGCCCGCTAGAGAACCGCCCTCGCGCAGAGATGTGCAGCCTTAGCTCAGTTGGTTAGAGCGCCGGTTTGTGGAGCCGGAGGTCCTCAGTTCAAACCTGAGAGGCTGTACCATTTTCCTGATAGGGTCGTTCAGACGACGCAGGGAGATGCACGATGACCGCCCCCCAGTGGGACCCCGCACAATACAGCCGGTTTGAAGCCCAGCGCGATCGCGCGGCGCTGGATCTGCTTGTCCGCCTGCCCGAGGATTTCGCCCCGCGCGAGATCTGGGACCTGGGCTGCGGAACGGGCCAGCATGCAGCCTTGCTGAAGCGCCGCCATCCACAGGCGAATGTTCACGGCCTGGATTCCAGCGCGGCCATGCTGGATCAGGCTCGCGCCCTGTCGGACGATGTGGACTGGTCGCTTGGCGACATCGCGACCTGGGCGCCGGATCGACCCGCCGACCTGATCTTCGCCAACGCCTCGCTGCAATGGGCGCCCGATCACGCGGCTCTGTTCCGGCGTCTGGCCGAGGCCCTGGCGCCCGGCGGGGTGCTGGCCGTTCAGATGCCGTTGAGCTGGGACACGCTGCATCATCGCCTGATGCGCGAGACCGTGGCGGAGGCGCCCTGGGCCTCGCGCTTCGCGGACGTCACCGCCCGGGTTCAGGTCATGTCGCCCGAGGTCTATTACGACGTCCTGGCCCCGCTGTGCGACGACGTGGACATCTGGTCGACGACCTATCTGCACGTTCTGGCGGGCGAGAACGCCGTGCTGGAATGGATGAAGGGAACGGCGCTGCGGCCCTATCTGACCGCCCTGGACGGCGATCCGCCGGCGCGCGACGCCTTCCTGACCGCCCTGGGCGAGCGGCTGGCTGCAGCCTTCCCTAGGCGGGCTGACGGGGTGACTCTTCTACCATTTCCTCGTCTGTTTCTGCTGGCGCAAAGGCGCTGACGCGGCGCCGATGCAGATGCTCGACCGGGCATTTCAGCGTGGTCAGCGCGGCCTGCGCGGCGGCGTAGCCTGACGATACGGCGGGGTCGTAGGCCTTCCAGTCACGAATATCGACGCCCTCGGGTCGGGGCAGGATCAGCAGGTCGGTGTCGGCCCGCGCCTGCATCAGTTCGGCTTCGGTCGACAGGGTGGCGGAGCGCATCAGCACCGAGACGATGGGCGGTCCCTTCTTCCAGGCGCCGGACAGAATCCAGCGCCACCACGACGGCGGGTCCTCCAGGGCCTTGGGATCGACGCCGCGCGTCTGGGACACGTCCACGCCGACGACCGGACCGCTGTTCAGGCGGCGCATGACCTCGCTGGGGAAGTTCCTCAGCACGGCGCCGTCGACCAGGACCTGGCCGTTCATCACCACGGGCGGCATGACGCCGGGCAGGGAGATGGAGGCGCGCAGGGCGTGGCGCAGCATGCCTTCGCGATGCACCTCGACCTTGCCCGACGTCAGATTGGTCGAGACCGCGAAGAAGGGCAGGGGCATGTCCTCGATGTTCACGTCGCCATAGGCGTCCTGCATCAGGCGCGCGACCTTGCGGGCGTGGGTCATGGCGATGATGGGGAAGGCGATGTCCGACAGGGGGTCGGACAGGACGAAGGCCTGGCGGATGTGGTGCTCCAGTTCCTCGTCGGACCAGCCCAGCGCCGGGCCCGCGCCGATGACGGCCCCCATGGAGGCGCCGCCGATGAAGTCTATGGGCGTGCCCGCCTCGCGCAGGGCCTTCAGCGCGCCGATGTGGGCGTAGGCGCGCGCGCCGCCGCCCGACA
>JALAGW010000018.1 GCA_022712235.1 Brevundimonas sp.
CGCCCTGCTGGCCGAACTGGGCCTGAAGGTGATCTAGTTGGAGCCTGAGCCGACGAAACCCGAACGAATCTGGCTAGGCCTGAGACTTGTTCGATCTCGGCGACCAAGCGGTCGTCCAAGGCGGTCGCCATGCTGGGGTTGGTCCGCGCCTGTATGAGGGTAACGGAAACCGCCAAGGCCTGGCTCTTCAGCGACGCCAGGCGTTGTGCGCCCGGGATTCACACGCGCGCCAATCGCGCCTCGCCCCAGGCGCTCAGGCAGCAGATGTCTCCTGACGCCCCTCATCAGCCTGCGCGAGCGTGGAAAGCGCCTCGTACAGGGCCGACGCTGTAATGGGCTTGGCGAGATGCAAATCAGCTCCGGCCGCCAGGGCGGCGGCCACATGTTCCTCCAGGGTGTGGGCCGTCAGCATTACGATCGGCGTCCGCAGCCGCCCCTCCCTGCTTTCGAGCGCGCGAATGGCGCGCGTCGCCGCCAGACCGTCGGTCCCCGGCATCATCATGTCCATCAGGACGGCATCAAACGTCGACTGACGCCAGGTTTCGATCGCCATGGCGCCGTCGTTGACCGTCGTGACCGAAACGCCGGCGGCTCCGAGAATGAGTTCCAGCACCCGGCGGTTGGTCTCATTGTCGTCGGCCGCCAGAACCCGCGTAAAGGCCGGTCGCTCCGGGTCTGGACCGGTCCCGCGCTTCTCTTCTGCGGCCTCGCCCGCCGGGCCCAGGGGAAGTTCAAACCAGAAGGTCGCGCCCGCGCCCGGTTCGGCGCAGGCGTCGATGACGCCTCCCATGGCCTCAACGAGTTCCCGGCAAATCGCCAGCCCCAGCCCCGTCCCACCAGCGTGGCGCGAGATCGCGCCGTCTGTCTGATGGAAGCGTTCGAAGAGCATGCCTCTCTGTTCGACGGAAAATCCCATTCCCGTATCGCGAACCTCGAACCGGCGCCGCCCGCCCTCAAGGCCGGACACGTGAAGCGAGACCGAGCCCGCATCAGTGAATTTGATCGCATTGTTCAGAAGATTGATCAGCACCTGCTTCAATCGCAGAGGATCTCCGAAGACGCGATGCTCGCCAACCTCCTGATGCAACTGCAGGTCCAGGCCCTTTTCAGACGCCTTGAGCGCGCACAGGGCGAAGGCCCGTTCCACTTCAGCGCAAAGATCGAAGGCCTCACGCGTGATCTGCAGCTCCCCGGATTCGATCCTGGCCAGGTCGAGGATATCTCCGATAAGTCCCCGGAGCCTTTCAGCCGAGGCCTGGATGACCTGCGCTAATTCCTGCTGATGGGCGGACAGGGGCGTGCGGGCCAGAAGCTCGACAAGCCCGATGACCCCGTTGAGCGGCGTACGCAGCTCATGGCTCATATTGGCGAGGAAGGCGCTCTTGGCGTGATTGGCCGCATCCGCGCCCGCCCTGGCTCGTTCCAGTTCGGCTCTTTGCGCCTTGCGCCGGCTGATGTCCTTGATGGTCGTGCTCGTTCGCCTGGCCCCGTCCTCGAACCAGGGGGCGAGGCCGATCTCTATGTCCAGAGTCGAGCCGTCCTTGCGCCTCGCCACGGCTTCGCCTCGCACGGCCGTGGCAGAAACCGGCTCGCCTGCTCCGTCACGTTCAACGTTGTCGCGGAACGTCCGGAGATTCAGGCCCAGCAAGGTTTCGAGCCCGCCCGAGGCCTCCGTCTGCGAAAAGCCGAACAGGCGTTCCGCGCCGCCGGACCAGGAGATGATCCGGTCATGCTCGTCGGTGACGACAAAGGCGTCGGAGGCCGCTTCCAGAGCGCGTTGAAGCGCCATGCGCTTCTGGCGCCCCGCCAGGCGCTCCGCGGCGATCAGGCTGAGATCCTGAAGATGCGCGACCATCGCCTCGTCCCTCGGATACGGGTTCGATCCGGCGATGCAGAAGCCGCCGACCGCGCGCCCGTCCACCAGGAGCGGCGCGCTGGCGTAGAATCTTATCTGCGGCGGCCCCAGAACGAGCGGGTTGGCTTCGAAACGGGGGTCGGCCCGTGCGTCCTCGACCCAGAGGACACGATCAGGTTGAAGAATGGCGTGTCCGCATAAGGATTCGGCGCGTGTCGTTCCGACGGCGTCCAGTCCGGATCTGGCGACAAAACGCTGACGCTCCGCGTCGAGAAGCGAGACATAGGCGATCGACGCGCCGGACTGTCGACGCGCAAGCGCCAACAGATGGCTTAAAACCACGTCGCCAAGATCGTCATCAGTCTCCAGAGACCGGACGACCGATATACGGCCGTCTTCGTCCTCGGGTATGTCCGGAATCAGCATTTTTACCTCGCCCCCACGGGACGCTGGGCTCGCCGGCTTTCCCGGGCGTTAAGATTTCAACGCCTCCGCAACACTACGTAGTCGCTCTCCAAGGCTGCGCGGCTCCACCACGAACTTGCCTCGGCGCCGCTTTAGGCGTCTCCTGCGAAGCCAACCGGAGTAGCGATGATGCCACACGCTGAATCCCACAGGGTCGAGCGCATCGGCTGGCTCAGGGCTGCGGTGCTGGGCGCCAATGACGGCCTGGTCTCTACCGCTAGCCTGATCGTGGGGGTCGCGGCCGCGGCGTCGAGCCACGGAGCGGTCCTGATCGCGGGGGTGGCGGGCCTCGTCGCCGGCGCCATGTCCATGGCCGCTGGCGAATATGTTTCCGTCAGCTCCCAGTCCGACACCGAAAAGGCCGATCTCGCGCGCGAAACTTCCGAACTGGCCGGGGATCACGAGGCCGAGGTGCGGGAATTGGCCGGGATCTACGCCGCTCGCGGCGTCACGCCCGATCTGGCGAAAGAAGTCGCGAAACAGATGATGGCGCACGACGCCCTCGGCGCCCATGCCCGCGATGAGCTCGGCATATCGGAGATCACGACCGCCCGCCCCATCCAGGCGGCGGTCACCTCTGCCCTGACCTTCTCGGCCGGAGCCGCCCTGCCCCTGGTCGTGGCGGCCTTCGCGCCGATGGCCGACCTGGCCCTGTGGGTCGCCGGTTCGGCCTTGCTCGGCTTGGCCCTGCTAGGGGCCTTGGGAGCAAGGGCCGGAGGCGCGCCCGTCGGCCGATCAGTTGCGCGGGTGGTCTTCTGGGGCGCGCTCGCCATGGCCATCACTGCGGGCGTCGGCCGCCTCTTCGGCGTCGCCGCCTGATCCAGGACGTCCGCGGCGGCCGGACGCCTCTAGGAGCGCCCAGCGCGCCGAAGCGCATCAGCGCCGCGGAAACGGCCACATCCGACCAGCCATCCGGCCCTTGTCCATGAACTGATGCTTCAATGCTGCAACGACGTGCAGGATGATCAAGGCGTAGGTCACCTTCACCAGCAGCTCATGGACCCCCTCCATGGGCTCGTGCAGGGTCCGGGGCAGTCCGGGAATCAGGGGCCATGACAGGCCATTGATCAGGCTCATCACATCGCTGGTCAGGGCCGCCCTTCCCGTCGAGACCGCCGCCCATCCCGTTAACGGCAGGCCGATCAGGATCACGTAGAAGCCGAAGTGGCTGAGACCCGCCGCGACCCGTTCCCAAGGGGGCGTTCGGGCCGGAAGGGGCGGCGGCGGGTTGGCGATGCGCCAGCCCAGTCGCGCCACACTGATTACAAGGATCGTGATCCCCACGGTCTTGTGCCAGTCGAACCAGAGATCGCGGGCCGCGCCCCGCTCCATGTCGCCAAAGGTCCAGCCGACATAGATCTCCGCGAAGAGGAGGCTCGCGATTAGCCAGTGCAGGCCCGCCGCGACGGCGTTGTAGCGGTCCTTCTCGGCGAAGCGGGTGATCATGGTCGTCTTGTCTGATTGCGTGACGTCTCACGGTGTCAGCTTTGAATGCGCTAGCGTCAAGCTTTCGCCCGTCTTTCGCTCCTGCGTAATCACGAGCATTCTACGAGCCGCACGACCTGGTCGAGGCGCTTGATCGATCGTGATACAAACCATGGCGCTCCATAGTCGCAAGCGCTGAGCGAAGAGACGGAGGCTAGATGACGTCCGATCCCGTCGAACCTCGCCCCCCGCTCCTGAGCTACGCCGCCCTTTTTCTGCAGTTCCTGGGTTTCGGCGCTCTGGCCTTCGGCGGTCCGGTCGCCCAGATCGCCATGATCCGGCGCAAGCTGATCGACGAAGATCAGTGGATGTCGAGCGCGCGCTTCAACCGGCTCCTCGCCGTCCTCCAGGCGCTTCCTGGCCCTGAAGCCCACGAACTCTGCGTTCACCTGGGCATGCGGGCGAAAGGCCGGATCGGCGGCGTCCTCGCCGGGCTGGGCTTCATGCTGCCCGGCTTCGTGCTGATGCTGGTACTGGCCTGGCTCTATTTCTCGATCGGCGTGAAATCGAACTGGATGAGCAGCGCGTTCATCGGGGTTCAGATCGCTGTCCTGGCCGTGATCGTGCGGGCCGCCCACCGGATCGGCCTGCACGTCATGGTCGACCGCAGCCTATGGATCATCGGCGCCGTCAGTTGCGCGGCTTCGCTGCTGGGCGTGAGCTTCTGGCTGATTCTGCCGGCGGCCGGCCTGACCTACGCCCTGGCCCAAAGGAGCCGCCGTCTAGCCGCAGCGACGCTCTTCATGCTGATGCTCTCCATCGGTCTGGCGGCGCGCTACGGCTTCGGCGGCCCAAGCGCGCCCCCCGTCGCCGTCGCCGGGGTCGTGCCGATGACCGCATCTGTCGCCGCCCTCTTCTTCACCGGCCTGAAGGCTGGACTTCTCACCTTCGGCGGTGCCTACACCGCCATCCCGATCATGCGCGCCGACGCCACGCGAGGCGGCTGGATCGGCGACGGCCAGTTCCTGGACGGCGTCGCCCTGGCCCAGGTGATCCCGGCGCCCCTCATCATCTTCGGGACCTTCGTCGGCTATGCAGGCGGCGGATTTCCAGGCGCGCTGGCGCTGACGGCTGGGATCTTCCTCCCGGCCTTCGGCTTCTCCCTCATCTTCTATGATCGCCTGGAATTGATCCTCGAGAACAAGTCCCTTCACGCCCTGCTGGACGGCGTCGCCGCCGCCGTCGTCGGCCTGATCGTCGCCACCGTCCTTCAACTGGGGACCTCCATGCTCCGTACGGTTCCTTACTGGCCGCTGGCGCTGGCGATCTTCGGCTTCGCCCTGGCGGCTGCCTACCGCTGGCGAGCGCAACTGGCGATACCCGTCACCCTGGTTCTGGCCGGTCTGGCCGGCGTTCTCAGTTTTTGACGAAGTCGTGCGGAGAGTCGCCGCCACCTCTGTCGACAGAGGAACGCGATGGATTTGATCAGCTGGAAAGAGCCCGCAGCCTCGCCCGTTCCGTTTCGCGGTGAAGGGGGAACTGGTGCGTTTCACAGTCCTGACGCGCGTCCACGCCGGCAACTGAGCAATCACTACCCCAGGCGGAAGGCGTCAGCTCCACAACGATCCGTTCTGCCTGAACCGCCGCATCCGGCACGGTGTCTTTCTGACCCTTCCCTAGACCGCGACAGCATCGATCGCTCGACGCAGGCCGGCTCCGATCTCCTCCGCCTTGGCCTTCAATGCCGGATTGTCGATCGCCGACATGGAGGCGACCGGGTCCACGGCGGCGATCTCGCACCCAGAACCCGAGGGCGAAGCCTGGATAATCACGTTGCAGGGCAGCATGACGCCGACCTTGTCTTCGGTCTGAAGCGCTTGATAAGCGGCCCTGGGATTGCAGGCCCCCAGAATGAGATAGGGGCGGAAGTCGACATCCAGCTTCTGCTTGAAGGTCTCGGCGACGTCGATCTCGGTAATGACGCCGAAATGCTCTGCCTTGAGGGCCTCGCGCGTCCGGACGACGGCCTCATCGAACGACAGGCTCGTCGTCCTGCTGTGGTAGTAGGACATGAAAATCTCCTTCTCCTCAGGTCAACGGTCAAAAGAGCGTCGGCGTTGCGCGTCCGGTCTCTAATCCCGGCTAAGCCGGAACGACCCTGGCGACCCGCTTCGACCTGGAAGTCCCGAGATTTGAACAATGCTCGCTTCGCTGGA
>JALAGW010000203.1 GCA_022712235.1 Brevundimonas sp.
CGCCAGTCGCGCAACTGGATGGACGCCTTCGCCAGTCGGCACCCCTATCGCTGCCTGCCGCTGACCATGGCCAACACCACGGGGTGGGAGATCCTGGTCCCCTTCGGTTTCACCGCCGAATGGAACGGCGGCCCGGCCCAGTCGGACATCAAGATCCCGCCGGACCGGCCGCAGCCGGAGCTGGACCACTTCGTCACCTCGCACTTCTCGCGCGGGGTGTTGACCATGCACCCGCAGTAGCTGTTCCGCACCCCGCCGGGCTGGGGCATGCTGGCGCAAGGCTCTCCTAACCCCGTCACGGACGGCATACCGCCGCTGCCCGGCCTGATCGAGACCGACTGGCTGCCCTTCCCCTTCACCATGAACTGGATCTTCACGCGGCCGGGCAAGGTCAAGTTCGAGAAGGGCGAGCCCTTCTGCTTCATCCTGCCGGTCGAGCATCGCAAGGTGGAGGCCTTCGAGCCGGTGATCCGCTCGCTGGAGTCCAACCCCGGCATGAGGGGCCAGTTCGACGCCTGGAATCGGGCGCGGACCGACTTCAACACCCGCCTGGCCTCGGGCGATCCCGACGCGGCCAAGGAGGCCTGGCAGCGCTTCTACTTCAAGGGCGAGGTGCCGGAAGCCCTGGGCACGGCCCCCGCGACCCATTCGAACAAGCGGCGGCTCAAGACGCCTCGGGTCGGCTGAAGCGAGGGCTTTCCTCCCCATTTCATGGTGAGGTGGCGCGGGCGCGATAGCGGCCGTGACGGAGGGGGCGGCACGAGCGTCCGCCGTCGAGTCGCCCCCTCCACCGCTACGCGGTCCCCCTCCCCACGAGTGGGGAGGAAAGGCGCGACACTGGACACAGCAACGCCCGCCTCAGCGATGAGGCGGGCGTTTCCAGTTCAGGCCGCGCTCAAGCAGCGAGCCGCCGCGCGGCGAGCGATAGCGCTCTTACTTCGAGACCGGCCGCGTCACGCGGCTGCCCAGGTTGTTGATGACCTCGCGGGCGTCGAAGGCGTTGACGTCGCCGGCGGGCTTGGGACCGCGGCCCATGACGATCTCGGCCGTGGCCTCGTAGCGGTCGACCTGGCGGATGTCGCGGTCACGACCCCAGTAGGGGTCCCAGGTGCTCCAGTAGCCGCGCTGATAGAAGCGCCACTGCGGACCCCAGTAGGGGCCGTAGCGGTCGTAATAGAAGGGGTCCGGCGTCGTATAGAAGCGGGTGTCGCGGTCGGTGGCGCGGGTCACGGTGGCGAACCAGTCGTAGCCGTTCTCGACCGTCAGCTCGGCCGAGCGCAGCAGCAGGGACATCTCGACCTGATCGCGCGAGGTGACGGAGTTGCCGGCAAAGCTGACGCTGAAGCGGTTGGCCTCAAGCCGCTGCTCGGCGTAACCGCCGCGCTGGCCGTTCACGCCGGCGGGTTGATAGGGGGTGGCGGTGGCGCAGGCGCCCAGCGCCAGGGCGCCGGCGAGAGCAACCAGAACCGACGTCTTGCGAAGGTTTGTCATGGGAGGTTCTCCTTGAACGTCCATAGAGCGTCGATGGTGCTGAACGACAGGTGAACAGCCAAGTTCCCGAGCCTGCGACACAGACGCCTACCCGTGCAATCTGGTGATGATCAGAACGGCCGCAAGGATCAGCAGGCCGCCGACGAAAATTCCGAAGCCGCGCTTGAACCGGGGCTGGTTCATCCGGTCGGCCAGGGCCGCGCCGCCGAGGCCGTAGGCGCTCATCGACAGGACGTCCATGCCGATGGTGGCCAGGGCGAACAGGGCCAACTGGGGCGCGACGGGCCGGTTGACGTCCAGGAAGGGCGGCAGGACGGCGGTGAAGAAGAGGATGGCCTTGGGATTGGCGATCTGGACCGTAAAGCCGTCGATCAGGGCGCTGCGGCCCCGCCTGACCTCGACATGGTCCGGCTCGGCGGCGGTGGCGAAGGCGCCGCGCAGGGCCTTGATCCCCAGCCAGGCGACATAGAGCGCGCCGAGGACGGCGATGACGCGGAAGACCTGGGGGAAGGCGGCGACCAGGGCGCCGAGGCCCAGGGCGGCGGCGCCGAACCAGACCAGGGTGGCGGCGTTCATCCCGGCAACGCCGATCAGGGCCGAGGCGCGGCCCTTCTCCATGCCGGTCGCCACGGCGAACAGGTTGGCCGGTCCGGGCGTGATCGCCATGACGGCCATGACGCCCAGGAAGGCGGCGTAGAGATGCGGATCGACAGGAAGCGCGGCCATAAGACCCTTTCCGGCGAGGCGCCGGTCAGGTCAAGCCTTGTCGATCGGGATCAGGCCTCGGCGGGAGGGGCGGGCGGCGCCGGGGGCTCTAACGGGAGGTCGAAGGCCTCGTGGACCTCTTCGATGGCGTCCAGAGACTGACCGACGGCGTAGTCGGCCATCAGGCCGTAGGTGACCATCTGGTCGGGATCGGCCTGGGCCCAGGCGCCATTGGTCATCATGCCCTGCATCATGGGTTCGACGCCGGCCAGGGCTTCGTCCACCACGGCGTCGATGTCGATCTCGGCCAGGGCCTGTCGGGCGATTTCGCCGGCCTGCTGCGTGGCCGCGCTGGTGAAGGCGCTGACGTGGGGCTGATACTCGGACCAGAGGGCGGCGATGCGCAGGCCCTTGGCGGTGTCGTCCAGATCGTCGTCGTCCTGGATGGCTTCGGCGCGTTCGCCGAACTCTTCCATCTTGGTCTCGAAAGCGGCGGCGGCGGCCTCCAGCTGAATCTCGGCGGCGGTCTTGGCCTCCTGGGCCACGGCGGCGGAGACGGGCAGCAGGGCCAGGGCGGCGGCGAGCGACAGGGCGCGGATCATGACGGATCTCTCCTTCGACGGACGCCGCAAGGTCCGTTGAACGCCGTCCGACCTCAAGTGAAATCGCGGTAAGGCGCCGACGAGGCGGGCAATCGGAAGATTGA
>JALAGW010000019.1 GCA_022712235.1 Brevundimonas sp.
GGGCGGGCGCGGGGCGCCGGCCCGGTTGTATCGAGCGCGCCCATGACCATTCCGACAGATCTGACAGACGCCCAGCCGGCCCCCAACATGGCGACCTCGCCGCGTTTTCTGATCGGGATCGTCGGCGCCGTGGCCTTCGCCCACCTCCTCAACGACCTGATTCAGGCGGTCCTGCCGGCCATCTATCCGATGCTGAAGACGAAGTTCGCCCTGAGCTTCACCCAGATCGGTCTTGTCGCCCTGGTCTATCAGTTCACGGCCTCCCTGCTTCAGCCCTGGATCGGTTTTTATACGGACAAGCACCCCAAGCCCTATCTGCTGCCCTGCGGGATGTTCGTCACCCTGATCGGGATCGGCTTGCTGGCGACCGCCGGCAGCTTCGCCATGCTTCTCGTCGCCTCGGCGGTGATCGGCGTGGGCTCCGCCGCCTTCCACCCGGACGCCTCGCGTGTGGCCCGTCTCGCCTCGGGCGGACGGTTCGGCACGGCCCAGTCGACCTTCCAGGTCGGCGGCAACACCGGATCGGCCATCGGCCCTCTTGTGGCCTCGCTGATCATCCTGCCGCTGGGTCTCGCCGCCGTCGGCTGGCTGGCGGTCGCTGCGGTGACGGCGATCTGGGTGCTCTTCGGCGTGACGCGTTGGCGGATCCGCAATCCTCACGCCATGGTGGCGGCAAGTGGGGCGAGCGAAGGCCCGCCGTTGAGCCGGGGCAGGATCATGGGCGCCCTGGCGGTCATCGCCGTGCTGATGTTCGCCAAATTCATCTACATCGGCGCCTTCACCAGCTACTTCACCTTCTATCTCATCGAGCGCTTCGCCCTCTCGGTTGAGGATTCCCAGTTCCACCTGTTCGCCTTCCTGGCCGCGGTGGCGGCGGGAACCTTCGCGGGCGGTCCGATCGGCGACCGGATCGGCCGCAAGGCCGTGATCTGGCTCTCCTTCCTCGGCGCCGCGCCCTTCGCCCTGCTGCTGCCCTACGTCGATCTCGGGTGGACGACCGTGTTTTCGATCGCCATCGGCTTCATCATGTCCTCCGCCTTCGCGGCCCTGGTCGTCTATGCGCAGGAGCTCGTTCCAGGCCGCGTCGGTCTGGTGTCGGGGCTGATGTTCGGTCTGATGTTCGGCATAGGCGGCATCGGCGCGGCAGGCCTCGGCCTGCTTGCGGACGTCCAGGGCATTATCTGGGTCTACAAGCTCTGCGCCGTACTGCCGCTTCTCGGTCTGATCACCGCCTTGCTTCCCGACATGAAGAAGCTGGCTGCGGGGGGCTAGGGGCGCCCGATCTGTCGGGTGCTATTCAACAGCGCCAGGTTCGATGGGGGCAGGATCAGGCTTTGGCCGTCCGAGGCGAAGCCGTGATGCCGGACGCTTCACAAGGCTTGTGTCCTGCCTCTCAACGGACCCGTCTTGCTGTAGGCCTCGCGATAAGCATTGATGCTGTCGGGGGACTTGGCCTAGCGTCAGGTTCCTAGCGGAGCGCTGTCATGTCCATTCGCGGCCCTTGCGACGCCGGTCAGGTGCAGGGCGCGCTTGCGCCCGTCCAATCTCTCTCCGCCGCCCGCAAGCGTTGGATTTTGATCGCCACGGTCCTGGGGTCCAGCCTGACCTTCATCGACGGCTCAGCGCTGGGCGTGGCCCTGCCGGCCATCCAGCGCGATCTCGGCGCCGGTCCGGCCGCCGTCCAGTGGATATCCAACGCCTATCTGCTGACGCTCGGCGCTCTGGTGCTCATCGGCGGCGCGGCGGGCGACCGGTTCGGACGCCGCCGGGTCTTTCTGATCGGTGTGGGCATTTTCGCCCTGGCCTCTATCGTCTGCGGTTTGGCGCCGACGGTCGAGTTGCTGATTGGCGGCCGAGCCTTGCAGGGTATTGGGGCTGCGCTGCTGACGCCTGGAGCGCTGGCTCTCATCGGTTCGGCCTTTCCGCCGGAGGAACGCGGCAGGGCTTTCGGCGCCTGGGCGGGCGCCGGCGCCCTTTTCGGGATGATAGGGCCGCTGGTCGGCGGTTGGCTGTCAGACCATGCAGACTGGCGCTTTATCTTCTGGATCAATGTTCCGCTGGCGGCCCTGACGATCGCCGTCGCCCTGCGCGCCTTGCCCGAGAGCCGCGATAGCGACGCTCGCGGGCTCGACTGGCGCGGAGCCCTTCTGGCCATGACCGGCCTCGCCGCCCTGACGTGGGGTCTGACCGCTGCGCCGGATCGGGGCTGGGACGATCGCGCCGTCATCATCGCATTGGTCTGCGGAGCCGGGGCCTTGGCCGGGTTCCTGGCGGCCGAGAGGCGCGCACGCCATCCCATGATGCCGCTCGCCCTGTTCCGGTCGCCGGTCTTCAGCGGCATGAACCTGCTGACCCTGCTTCTCTATTTCGCGCTGGGCGGGGCGATGTTCTTCCTGCCCTTCGACCTGATCCGGGTCCAGGGCTTCAGCGCCACCATGGCGGGGGCGGCCATGTTGCCCTTTGCGATGATCATGGGGCTGTTCTCGGGACTGGCAGGCCGCTTCGCCGACCGGTTCGGGGCGCGGCTGTCACTGGCTATCGGGCCCGTCCTCGCCGGGATCGGTCTTTGCTTGATCGCCCTCCCTGGGCCAGGTGCAGGCTATGTTGATGGACCCCTAGCGGGAATGACCGTGCTGGCGATCGGCATGACCCTCGCGGTCGGGCCGCTGACGGCGGCGGTCATGGGGGCGGTCGATCCCTCGCGCGCCGGGGTGGCCTCCGGCGTGAACAACGCCGTGGCGCGCATAGCGGGCCTGCTGGCCGTCGCCTTGTTGGGCGCGCTCGTGTCAACGGTCTTCGTCGACCGCGTGGGCGTCCCCGACGCCCGGCTATTAC
The DNA here is from genome assembly GCA_022712235.1 of Brevundimonas sp. Classification (GTDB taxonomy): domain Bacteria; phylum Pseudomonadota; class Alphaproteobacteria; order Caulobacterales; family Caulobacteraceae; genus Brevundimonas. The sequence goes on from JALAGW010000019.1 coordinate 2,836, forward strand.
TCGGCGAAGTGATGGCGGGGGGAGGGTCAAATCCGGGCGCGGTTGAAGCCTTTCACGCGTCCTTCCGCATCGTGATGTCGGCCTGCGCGGCCTGCGCCATGGCGGCAGGCGTTGTCGGAGGCCTGACCGGGCCGAGGCGGCGTTAGTCGCGACGGGCCGTGTGGTCGAGGGCAGGGCTGACGAACCGGCAGACGAAGCGCGGAGCGGGGCGCCGTCGAGGCGGGGGCAGGCCTCGCGGAACCGGGGGGAGAAGACCCATGACCCGTTCCTAAGCGGGCGATAGGGTTTCTGGGGGCGGGCATAAGGCGCGCCCAAGGTCGCCTTTATGCAGGCCTTATGCTTGGACGTCCTTTCCGCATGGCCCGCTTAGGTCCTTAGGGCGTCTTCTCCGGCTCTCAGTCGAGCTGGAGGTGTCGGCATGGCCGATGTGATTTTTCTGGCGATCGGCGGCGGGGCCTTTCTGACCTTCGCCGCCCTCGCTGTTGCGTTGAAGAGGTTGTGACCATGTGGCTGAACGTCCTTTGGGGCGCCGGCGCCCTGGTCATCGCCGGCTACATGGTCGCGGCCCTGCTGCGCCCCGAGCGGTTCTGAGCGGAGCCGCCTCAAGATGAATATTCAAGGATGGGCGGAAATCGCCCTGACCCTCGGTCTCGCCGTCATGCTCGGCTGGCCGATCGGGATCTATATGTCGCGCGTCTGGAACGGCGAGCGCACCTGGCTGGACCCGGTGCTGAAGCCGGTCGAGGGGCTGTTTTATCGCGCCGCCGGGGTCGACCCGAGCCGCAGTCAGGGCTGGTTGGGTTACGCTGGCGCCCTGTTGGCCTTCAACCTGGCGGGCTTCCTGCTGCTCTACGCCATGCTGCGTCTGCAGGGCGTGCTGCCGATGAATCCGCAGGGGTTCGACGGCGTCAGCCCTCACCTGGCCTTCAACACCGCCGTCAGCTTCGTCACCAACACCAACTGGCAGAGCTATGGCGGTGAAACCACCATGTCGACCTTCACCCAGATGGTCGGCCTGACGGTGCAGAACTTCGTCTCGGCGGCCACCGGCGCAACCATTGCGGCGGCGCTGGCGCGGGCCTTCGTCGCCAATCGCGGCGAGGGTGTCGGCAACTTCTGGGCCGACCTGACGCGGACCAGCCTTTATGTCCTGCTGCCCATCGCCTTCATCGTGGCGGTGGTTCTGGCCGGGCTGGGCGTGGTCCAGTCGCTGGCGGCCTCGGCCCAGGCGACGACGCTGGAGGGCGGCCAACAGACGATCAGCCTGTTCCCGACCGCCAGCCAGCTGGCCATCAAGCAGTTGGGCATCAACGGCGGCGGCGTGTTCAACGTCAACTCGGCCCACCCGCTGGAGAACCCCACGCCGCTGACCAATCTGATCACGGCGATCAGCATCAACGTTCTGGGCTGGGCGGCCTTCTTCGCCTTTGGCCGCAGCGTCCTGGCCAGGAAGGACGTGCGCGCCCTGGTGGCGGCGGCGGTCATCCTGTTGGGCGGCGCGGCGTCGGCCCTCTACGTCATCGAAAGCCAGCCGGCTCCGGCCGCTGTCGCCGCCAGCGTGGATACGTCGGTCGGCAATATGGAGGGCAAGGAGGTCCGCTTCGGCGTGCCGTCTTCCGTCGCTTGGGCTGCCCAGACGACCGGCGCCTCCAACGGCTCGGTCAACTCCATGCACGCCAGCTACATGCCGCCGGGCGGGGCTGTGACCATGTTCCTGATGCAACTGGGCGAGATTCTGCCCGGCGGGATCGGTTCGGGCGTCGCCGTCATGGTGCTGATGGCCATGCTGTCGGTCTTTGTCGCGGGCCTGATGGTCGGTCGGACGCCCGAGTATCTGGGCAAGAAGATCGAGGCGCGCGAGATCCAGTTCGCCATGCTGTCGGTCCTGGTGATCCCCCTGTCCGTCCTCGGCTTCTCGGCCATCGCGGCGGTGTTGCCCGAGGCTCTGGCCGGTTTGCTGAACAAGGGGCCGCACGGCCTGTCCGAGGTGCTCTACGCCTATACCTCGGCGACGGGGAACAACGGCTCGGCCTTCGCCGGTCTGACCGCTAACGCCCCCTGGTGGAACACCACCCTGGGTCTGGCCATGCTGCTGGGCCGGTTTGTGCCGGCCATTGCGGTTCTGGCCGTCGCCGGGGCTCTGGTCGCCAAGCCCAGGCTGGCGCCCTCGACCGGCACTCTGCCGACCCATGGCCCGCTGTTCATCGGCCTGCTGATCGGGGTGATCCTGATTCTCGGCGGCCTGCAGTTCTTCCCCGCCCTCTCGCTGGGTCCGATCGGGGAGCATTTCGACATGCTCCAGGTCGTGGCCCGGTTCTGATCGGATAATCCCATGACCCAAGTCACGCTCGATCCGTCGAGCTCCCGGTCTTCTGCGCCCATCGCGGGCGGGCTGACCGGGGCCATGCTCGGCCGGGCGCTTGGCGACGCTGTCGTCAAGCTGAACCCGACCAGGCTTCTCAGGAACCCGGTGATCTTCGCCACCTGGATCGTCGCCCTGCTGGCGACCGCTTCGGCGGTCGTGGCGGTGGCGAGCGGCCAGGCGGCAGGCTTCGCCATCCAACTGGCGCTGTGGCTGTGGGCCACGGTCCTGTTCGCCAACGTCGCTGAAAGCATCGCCGAAGGGCGCGGCAAGGCGGCGGCCGACAGCTTGCGCGCCACCCGCGTCACCACCAAGGCCAAGCTGATCGTCGATCCGAAGACCGGCACAGTGGTCCCGACCCCGGCGGGCGAGCTGGAGATCGGCTCCATCGTCCTGGTCGAGGCCGGCGACGTCATCCCCTCGGACGGCGAGATCATCGAAGGCGTCGCCTCGGTCAACGAGGCCGCCATCACCGGCGAAAGCGCCCCCGTCATCCGTGAAAGCGGCGGCGATCGTTCAGCCGTCACCGGCGGCACCACCGTGGTCTCCGACTGGATCAAGGTGCGCATCACCTCGGCCCCCGGCACCACCTTCATCGACCGCATGATCGCCATGGTCGAGGGTGCGGACCGTCGCAAGACGCCGAACGAACTGGCCCTGTCGGTCCTGCTGGCCGGGCTGACCCTGATCTTCCTGATCGCGGTCGCGGCCCTGCTGGGGCTGGGCGCCTATTCGGGGATCAGGCTGGACCCCATCGTCCTGGGCGCGCTCTTCATCACCCTGATCCCCACGACGATCGGGGGTCTGCTGTCCGCCGTCGGCATCGCCGGCATGGACCGGTTGCTGAAGGTGAACGTGTTGGCGACCTCGGGTCGCGCGGTGGAGGCGGCAGGCGACGTCGACACCCTGCTGCTCGACAAGACCGGCACCATCACCTTCGGCAACCGCATGGCCACCGAGGTCATCCCCGCGCCGGGCGTGCGTCCCGAGGCGGCGATGCGGGCGGCGGTCATGGCCTCGCTGGCCGATGAGACTCCGGAAGGCCGCTCCATCGTCGAACTGGGCCGCAACGCCGGGATGACGGGCGACATGCCCGCCGGCGCCAAGGCTATTCCGTTCAGCGCCGTGACCCGCCAGTCGGGCCTCGAAGCCGACGGCCGCTCGTGGCGCAAGGGGGCGGTGGACGCCGTGCTCAAGTCCTTGGGCGTGGCCGAAAGCGCCGCCCCGGCCGAGTTCCGCGCCGCCGTGGACCGCATCGCCCGCTCGGGCGGCACGCCCCTGGCGGTGGTCGAGAACGACGCCCTGGTCGGCGTCATCCACCTGAAGGACGTGGTCAAGCCGGGGGTGAAGGCGCGCTTCGCCGACCTGCGCCGCATGGGTCTGCGCACCGTCATGATCACCGGCGACAATCCGGTGACGGCGGCGGCCATCGCGTCCGAGGCCGGGGTCGACGACTTCCTGGCCGAGGCGACGCCCGAGGACAAGATGCGCCTGATCAAGGCCGAACAGGCCAAGGGGCGTCTGGTCGCCATGTGCGGCGACGGGGCCAATGACGCCCCCGCCCTCGCACAAGCCGATGTCGGCGTGGCCATGCAGACCGGCGCCCAAGCCGCCCGCGAGGCCGGCAACATGGTCGATCTCGACAGCGACCCGACCAAGGTCATCGAGATCGTCGAGGTCGGCAAGCAACTGCTGATCACGCGCGGCGCCCTGACCACCTTCTCCATCGCCAACGACGTGGCCAAGTATTTCGCCATCATCCCGGCCATGTTCGTGGTCGGCCTGCCGTCGCTGGCGGCGCTGAACGTGATGAAGCTGTCCAGCCCGGAGAGCGCCATCCTGTCGGCGGTCATCTTCAACGCCCTGGTCATCATCGCCCTGATCCCGCTGGCGCTGCGCGGGGTGAAGTACCGCGCCGTGGGGGCGGGCAAGCTGCTGGGCCGCAACCTGCTGATCTACGGCCTGGGCGGTCTGATCGCGCCCTTCGTCGGCATCAAGCTCATCGACATCCTCATCTCCGCCCTCGGCCTGGCCTGAGGGGAAGGAAAGCATCATGCGTAAACGCAACTCCACCAAGGTTTCCGGCGCCAACGACGCACTGTTCGGCGGCGCCTGCCTGGTCGCCATCATCGCCCTGGGCCTGTGCAGCAGCCCGGCCGAGGCTCAGGAAAAAGCCGGACCTGACGTCGCCTTCAACGCCGCCGCAGCCTCCGACTACGTCTTTCGAGGGGTCAGCCAGACCGAGAGCGATCCGGCGATTTCCGCCGGGGTCGATGTGACCCATGGCCTGTTCTACGCCGGGGCCTGGGCCGGGAACGTCTCCTTCGCCGGAGACGCCGACACCGACGCCGAGATCGACCTCTACGCCGGCGTCCGGCCCGAGTTCGGCGGCTTCAACTGGGACTTCGGCGTGGTCAGCTACTTCTACGCCGGCCAGCCGGACGGCGCCGATTACGACTATGTCGAGCTGAAGGCCGCGACCTCGCGCGCGGTCGGTCCGGTCACTCTCGGCGCGGCCATCTACTGGTCGCCCGACTTCTTTGGCGCGTCCGAGGACGAGGCGACCTACGCCGAGATCAACGGCGCGATCAGCCCGGCGGACAGGTGGACCATCTCGGCGGCGGTGGGGCGTCAGTGGGTCTCGTCCGACTTCGACTACGTCACCTGGAACCTGGGCGCGGCCTGGCAGATGACCGACAATCTGGCGCTGGACGTCCGCTATTTCGATACCGACGAACACGGCTTCGGCGCCGCCTATGACAGCCGCGCCGTGGCCAGCTTGAAGGCGACCTTCTGATGCTGAACCACATCCGTCCGGCGGTCGTGATGATCGTCCTGTTCACCGGCGTTCTGGGCGTCGCCTATCCCCTGGCCGTGACCGGCGTGGCCCAGGCCGCTTTTCCAAGTCAGGCGAACGGCAGCCTGGTCCGCGACAAGGCGGGCCAGGTGGTGGGTTCGGCCCTGGTCGGCCAGTCCTTCGCCCAGCCCGGATACCTGCACCCGCGTCCTTCGGCGGCCGGTAAGGGTTATGACGCCGCCGCCTCGTCCGGCTCCAACCTCGGCCCGTTGAACCCCGATCTGATCGCGCGAGTGAAGACGGACGCCGACGCCTTGCGGGCCGAGACGGGGAAGGCGGTTATCCCCGCCGACGCCGTGACGACCTCGGCATCGGGCCTCGACCCGCATATCTCTCCGGCCTACGCTGAGTTGCAAATCGCCCGTATCGCCGAGGCGCGCGGGGTAGAGGAGGCGCAGGTGCGCGAGGTGATCCGTCGGCATGTCGAAGGTCGCACGTTCGGCGTGCTGGGTCAGCCGCGCGTCAATGTCCTGCTGACCAACCGGACGCTGGACGCCCGCCTCGGCCGCCCGGCGACGCAGGGCGGATGACGTCCTCCGATCTTCAGACGGACAGGACCCCGGCCGCCCTGCGCAAGCGTGGGCGGCTGAAGGTTTTTCTGGGCATGTCGCCCGGCGTCGGCAAGACCTATGAAATGCTGCGCGCCGCTCGCCGTCGAAAGGCCGAGGGCGAAGACGTGGTTGTCGGCGTGGTCGAGACCCACGGCCGCAAGGAGACCATGAGCCTGCTGCGCGGGCTGGAGGTCATGGCCCGCAATCCCATCGCCTATCGCGAGCGGACCCTGCTGGAGTTCGACCTCGACGGCGCTGTGGCGCGCCGCCCCGGCCTGCTGCTGGTTGATGAGTACGCCCACTCCAACGCCCCCGGCTCGCGCCACCCCAAGCGCTGGCAGGACGTGGAGGAGATCCTCGACGCCGGGATCGACGTCTGGACCACGCTGAACGTTCAGCATCTGGAAAGCCTGTCGGACGTGGTGCTGCGCATCACCGGCGTGCGCCAACGTGAAAGCGTGCCCGACAGCGTGCTGACCCGCGCCGACGACATCGAGGTGGTGGACATCACCCCCGAGGAACTGCGCAAGCGTCTGGCCGAGGGCAAGGTCTATGTGCCCGAGACGGCGCGTCTGGCCTCGGACAACTTTTTCAAGGTCGAGAACCTGACGGCCCTGCGCGAGCTGGCCCTGCGTCGCGCGGCCCAGACGGTGGACGACCAACTGATCGCCCGTCTGCGCGAGCAGGGGGTGGCGGGGCCCTGGGCGGCGGGCGAGCGGATTCTGGTGCTGGTCGCCGGCGACGCCCTGGCCGCGCCCCTGGTCCGCGCCGGGCGGCGGCTGTCGGACATGATGATGGACGCGCCCTGGACCGTGGCCCATGTCGACCGCCCTTCGGGTGCGCGACACGGCGTCGGCTCGGCGGGGAAGTTGTCGGACGCGCTGAAGCTGGCGGAACAGCTGGGCGGGCGCACCGTGGTCCTGTCCGGCGACGACGTGGTGCGCGCCGTCATGGATCACGCCCATCAGAACAACGTCACCCAGATCGTCCTGGCCAAGAGTCGCGACAGCCGCCTGTCCGAGTGGCTGGGCCGGTCGCTGGCTGCGGAACTGCTGCGCCAGGCGCGCGGCGTAGCGGTCCATGTCATCACCGACGGGGCCGATCTGGAGGAGAAGACGCTGCGCGAGCCGCGCCTGCGTCTGACGGGCGGTTGGCGCGGCTACGCCGTGGGGGCGGCCATCGTGGTGGCGGCGACGGGTCTGGCTCTGCTGCTGGACCGGATGTTCGAACGGGTCGACCTGGGCGTCATCTATCTGTCGGCGGTGCTGGCGGCGGGGGTGCTCTACGGCCTGCGTCCCGCACTGGCGGCGGCGACGGTCGCCTTCCTGACCTACAACTTCCTGTTCCTGCAGCCGAAATACAGTTTCGCCATCGGCTCGCCCACCGACGTCCTGACCCTGATCGTCTTCTGGGCCGTGGCCCTGACGGCGGGCTTTCTGGCCGGGCGGGTGCGTGAGCAGGCGCGGGCGGCGCAAGGCCGGGCATCGGCCGTCTCGGCCTTACTGGCGGCCAGCCAGCGCCTGACCGGCGTCGGCGACCGGACGGCCGCCGCGCGCATCCTGGCTGAACAGACGGCGGCGGCGGCGGGAGCAGGGGCCGTGGTCCTGCTGCCCGTGGACAACGAACTGACCCTGATCGCAGGGGCACCGGGCAAGCCCGAACTGGACGCAGAGGCCATGGCCGCCGCGCGCTGGGCCTGGGAGAAGGGCGAACCGGCGGGGCACGGCACCGGCACCCTGCCGCAGGCGCGCTGGACCTTCCGACCCTTGCAGGGGGTGCGCGACCGCGCGGGCGTGGCCGGGATCGAGGCAGCGGCCCTGTCGCCCGGATCGGACGAGGAGAAGCTGGCCCTGGCTCTGCTGGATCAGGGCGCCGTGGCGGTCGAGCGCGCCGACCTGGCCGGTCAGGCGGTCGAGACCGAGACCCTGCGACGCACCGACCGTTTCCGCGGCGCGTTGATGAACTCGGTCAGCCATGACCTGCGCACGCCTCTGTCCACGGTCCTGGGGGCCTCGACCACCCTGATCGACCTGGGCGACAGGCTGAAACCCGAGGTCCGCGCCGACCTGCTGCTGTCGATCCGCGAGGAGGCGGAGCGGCTCAGCCGCTATGTCGGCGACCTGCTGGACATGACCCGGCTGGAAGGCGGCGGCCTGAACATCCGCGCCGACTGGATCGACGTGCGCGACGTGCTGAACGCGGCGGGCAGGCGGGTGGCGCGGCGCCTGGGCGAGCGCAGGATGACCCGCGACTTCCCGGCCCAGCTCAGCCTGGTCATGGTCGATCAGGGGCTGCTGGAACAGGCGCTGGTCAACATCCTCGAGAACGCCGTCGCCTACAGCCCCGACGGCTCGACGGTTGAACTGGCCGCCTACGAGGACCGGGGATCCGTGGTCATCTCCATCGAGGATGAGGGCAAGGGCATCCCCACCGCCGAGCTGGAACGCGTCTTCGACAAGTTCCGCCGCATGGAGGAGCCGTCGGATCGCACCAAGGGCGCCGGGCTTGGCCTGGCCATCGCCAAGGGCTTCGTCGAGGCCATGAACGGCCGCATCGCCGCCGCCAGCCCCATTCAGGACGGAAAAGGCACCCGCATCCTGATCAGCCTGCCCAAGGCCGTCGCCACCCATCCGAGCCTGCTCTAAGGTCCGCCGCATGGCCGCCGTCCGCCCCCAGATTCTCGTCATCGACGACGAGCCCCAGATCCACCGCTTCCTGTCCCCGGCGCTGGACGCCGCGGGCTATGAGCCGCGCCGCGCCGACAGCGGACAGGAGGGTCTGCGCGGCATCGCCCTGTGGAGCCCCGACGCCGTCGTGCTGGATCTCGGCCTGCCTGACATGGACGGCAAGGACGTGCTGGCCAGGGCCCGCGAATTCTACGCCGGCCCCATCATCATCCTGTCGGCGCGCGACAAGGAGGCCGAGAAGATCGCGGCCCTGGACCTGGGGGCTGACGACTATGTCGAGAAGCCCTTCGGCGTCGGCGAACTGCTGGCCCGGCTGCGCGCCAATCTGCGACAGGCCGCGCCGCGCCTTGAGGCGACCGGACCGCTGACGGCGGGGGATGTCGTCATCGATCTGGAACGCCGCCTCATCACCCGCGCCGGCGACGCCGTGCGCGTTACGCCCAAGGAATATGACGTCCTGGCCCATCTGGCGCGCAACGCGGGCAAGGTCGTCGGCCACCGCGACCTGTTGACCGCCGTCTGGGGCAAGGCCCACGCTGAGGACACCCAGTACCTGCGCGTCGTCGTAGGCCAGTTGCGCCAGAAGCTGGAGGGCGATCCGGCCCAGCCGCGTCTGATCCTGACGGAGCCCGGCGTGGGTTACCGGCTGGCGGGTTGATCGTGGCGAGCCGCTTGACCCTGTAGCCGCTACAGGGTGCATGAGGCCGCCTCGGTTCAGGGCAAATGTCCCGCTTCCCGTCTTCGGAGCTCGCGTGTCTTCATCCTTCGTCTCGTCTCGTGCTCGCCAGGTCCTGCTGGCGTCGGTCGCCGCCCTGACTTCGGCCGCCGCGTCTCCGGCCTGGGCCCAGGAGGCTGATCACCACGCCGACGAGCATCAGGACGAGGCGACGGAGGTCGAGGACGTCATCGTCCAGGCTACCCGCTCGGGCCGCCGTATCCAGGACGAGCCGATCCGCGTCGAGGTCATCGGTCGCGAGGAGATCGAGGAAAAGCTGCTGATGACGCCCGGCAGCATCGCCATGCTGGTCAATGAGACCGGCGGGGTGCGGGTGCAGACGACGTCGCCGGCCCTGGGCGCCGCCAACATCCGCATGCAGGGGATGAGCGGGCGCTACACCCAGCTGCTGGCCGACGGTCTGCCTCTCTACGGCGGTCAGGCGTCCTCGCTGGGCGTGCTGCAGATACCGCCGACCGACCTGGGCCAGGTCGAGGTCATCAAGGGCGCGGCCTCGGCGCTGTACGGCCCCTCGGCGCTGGGCGGAGTCATCAACCTGGTGTCGCGCCGTCCGGGCGACGAGGCCGAGGTCGAGGTTCTGGCCAACCTCACCAGCCGCGACGGACAGGACCTGACCGCCTACGCCGCCACGCCCTTCAAGGGGCCCTGGGGCCAGTCGCTGGTCGGCGGCTATCACCGTCAGAGCCGTCAGGACCTGGATGGCGACGGCTGGAGCGACATCGCCGCCTATGAGCGTTGGTCCCTGCGCCCGCGCCTGTTCTGGCAGGGCGAGAACGGCGGCGAGGCCTTCATCACCCTCGGCGCCATGACCGAAACCCGCAGCGGCGGAACCGAGCCGGGCCGCACCGCCCCCGACGGCCGCCCCTTCGTCCAGGCCCAGGACACCGACCGCTTCGACGCCGGTCTGGTCGCCAGCCTGCCGATGGGAAGCGGCACGCTTCACCTGCGCGCCTCGGCCATGACCCAGGCCCATGACCATCAGTTCGGCGACGTATTCGAGAAGGATCGCCACGACACCGGCTTCCTGGAGGCTGCCTATGGGGCCGAGGTCGGCGCCACCACCTGGCTGGCCGGGGCGGCGGTGCAGGTCGACGGCTATGACAGCCGGACCTTCTCCGGTTTCGACTACACCTACACGGCGCCCGGCGTCTTCGCCCAGCTCGAGCATGAGGTCAGCCCCGACCTCACGCTGGCGGGCAGCGCCCGTTTCGACCAGCACAGCGAATACGGCGGACAGTTCAGCCCGCGCCTGTCCGTCCTGTATCGTCCCGGCCGCTGGACGGTGCGCGCCTCGGCGGGGCAGGGCTTCTTCGCCCCCACGCCCTTCGTTGACGTGACCGAGGCTACGGGCCTGTCGCGCCTGCGTCCGCTGGAGGGCCTGAAGGAGGAGGTCGCCCGCACCGCCTCGCTGGACGTCGGCTATCGCCAGGGACCGATCGAAGCCAATCTGACCCTGTTCGGCTCCGACTTGGATGACGCCGTGCGCGGGGTGGATGACGGGCCGGAACGCATCCGCCTGATCAATGTCGAGGGCGTGACCCGCACGCGCGGGGTGGAGGCCCTGCTTCGCTATCGTCGCGCGCCCTTCACCCTGACCGGCAGCTATGTCTTCGTCGACGTGACCGAGCCGCAGGACGATGGCCTGTCGCGCCGCGACACCCCCGTCACCCCGCGCCACACCGCGGGCTTTGTCGCCATGTGGGAGGAGCACGACCGGGGTCGTCTGGGCCTGGAGGTCTATTACACCGGCAAACAAGCGCTGGAGGACAATCCCTGGCGCAGTGAAAGCCCCTCCTATCTGGAGGTCGGCCTGTTGGGGGAGATCATCCTGGGCCGCTACAGTCTGTTCGTGAACGCCGAGAATCTGTTGAACGAGCGGGTGACCAGGCACCATCCCCTGCTGCTGCCGCAGCGCGCCAATGACGGCCGTTGGACGACCGAGGCCTGGGGGCCGACCGACGGCTTCACGGTCAACGGCGGGGTCCGCATCCGCTTCGGCGGCGGACACTAGACCGGAGGCGGGCGGGACGCTGAGCATTGGCGAACTGGGGCGGCGGACCGAAACCAAGGTCGAGCCCATCCGCTAC